>NZ_JBQCGC010000040.1:0-3482 GCF_051956055.1 Amnibacterium sp. | reverse complement strand
CCGCTGTGCATTCCGGAGGACGTTCACCGCTCCTGCGTGCGAGCAGCCCGAGACGATGACGAGACCCTTGCCCTTGACGTTGACGATCAGGTTCTGGTCGTCCCAGATCATCGGGTCGGGTTCCCAGCCGGTATCCGCGTGGGCGTAGTGGATTGGGAAGCCCTGCTCGTACGGCGTGTTGCGCTCGACCTGTCCGGAGACGAGGACGGTCGAGTCGAGAAGCAACGTCTGTCCAGGTTCCTCGATCACCTCGGCGCCCTCGGCCTCCAGGTCGGATCGACTCGGCGGCGGAAGTCGCACTTCGTTCCCTGTCGGAAAGACGATCTTGCGTTCTTTCCAGGCTTCCGGGTGGATGACGAGCGGGAGCCGCCGCCGCTCGTACCGCTGGAACAGCGCTTCGAGTCCGCCGTGATGGTCTGCGTGCCCGTGCGAAATGACCAGCGCACGCAGGTCTCTGACTCGAACCTCAAGAACGTCGAGGTTGCGGGCCAATGCGGCCGGCGTCAGCCCGCCGTCGTAAAGCATGGAGCTGCGTCGCCCGTCGGACTCGACCGTGACCAAGGCCGAGAAGCCATGCTCTGCGACCAACTGATCCCGATCGCCGAAATCACCGACGACGTGCCGGCGGACATCCTCCGCATCTGCCATCAACAGATCGACGAAGTTGTCGACCACGATCGTGACCTCCGCACGATCGACGGGCTCAAGCTCGATCACCCGTTCCACTCCGAAGCCCACGACCCGCTCACGCTACTCCGATGCTGAGCGCGCCGTCGTCAGGGGTCATTCCGGACCACTGGCCCAGGCGCGTTTCATGTCACCCGCGGAAGGTCTAACGTTCGCCTTGATGCGGACTCTGGTTGTCGTCGCGGCGTTGATCGCAGCGTCAGCGGTGGCCGCGTCAGCGGGTGCAGCGCGGCAGGAGGCGGGCAGTGCCTGTTCTCTGAGCGCGCTGAGACTCAAGATCGGGGGTCTGGTCTCGGAGAAGACCGGCGGGCAGGCGACTTTGCCCTTGGTCCTCACGAGCCGCGCGGCCACACCGTGCGTATTGGACGGCTATCCATCCATCGCCCTCTTTGACCGGCACGGGCACCTGCTCCCCTTTGCGTACCGGCACAACGGCGACCAGATGATCACCGGCGCTCTCCCGAAGCTCGTGCAGATGCAGCGCGGCACGTCCGCGTACATCGGGCTGAACAAGATCGGATGCCAGGTCTACACCACGCGCAACGCCCGCATGCTGCGGATCGCTCTGCCCGGCAGCAGCGAGACAAGGACTCTCCGCCTCCAGCACTACCCGATCCTGAATTACTGCGGACGAGGATTCTTCAGCCGCGTCGCCGTCTCCCCGTTCGAGCGACGACCCGGAGGCTGGGCTTGCGTCGCTCAGAACTCCTGCGTGCGTCGCAAGTAGCGGAGGGCCCGTCTAGCCGGCGATCACGTACCGCGGCCCGGCGCGGAGGCAGCGCGCGAGCGCGCGAGGCCCTGCCCTGTCGAGGGTCACCTTGCCGGTGTAGTGGAAGGTGATCGTCCACCGCTTCCGGTTCTTCGTGGCCGTCAGCTCGGACGGGAAGTTCTGCGCACGGTCGACCGTCGCGGTGTGGGTCACCGACTGCACTCTCCAGCCGTGCCGGCGTAGGACACAGCTCTGCACGTCGCGAGGCAGGGGCGGGGCGAGGTCGATGTTGAGGAGCTGGTGTAGCCGCCGAAGCAGGTCGGCACCGATCAGCGGCGGCGTCCTCCGACCGTGCACGGTCAGTTGGACGGGGTTGCACGGTGTGGATTCTCCGCGGCCGAGCGTGTCGGGGACGGTGGCGTGGGCGAGCAGTTCGCCGTTGGCTGCGCGGAATCTCAGCGTGACTGTCGGGCCGCCGAAGAAGTCGGCGAAACAGGCGATGTGCTCGGCGTCGGCCAGGCCGAGCCCGTTGATGAGCGAGACGATCGAGCCGACCGCGTAGGGCTCGCGGACGTGCACGAGCACGTTCGGAGCGTGGTGTCCGACTCTGCTCACGACGTCGATCCGCTTCACGGCTCGTGACAGCGGAGCGCTGCGCGGGGTGTGGATCCAGGCGTCCCCGGCCTGCGCGATGACGGCCGTCCCTCCACCTGACAGCGCGATCATCTCAGCGTTCAGCCATCGGCCCCAGACGCGGCCAGGGACCGGCGGGAACGCATACGACCCGATCCGGTGAAATTGGATCCCGTTGTTCTTCCCCCGGAAGGGCGCCTCGGGCCGTGGCCTCGGGTGGGCGTGCGTCTGGACGAATCGGACCACCCGGTCGAGCGGCTCGTGCACGATCCAGATCCGGTGGGTGACCGCGGTGCCCGGCAGAAACCGCGGTCTGGTCAATTCGTTCCTGAACCGGGACGGCGCGCTCCTCGGCACCTTGGCGACGAGATGGGCGCCGTGCGGAAGCACAAGGATCCGCATCAGCTTCTGCACGTCCTCGTGCGCGAAGCTGCGGTTCGACGCCGTGGAGAAGCGCAGCGCCGTCGGAGAGGGCGGAACCGGACGGACGAGCCGTGTAAACGATCCGATGGTGACGACGTGAGCCGTGCTCCCACAAGCTGAGAGCAGCAAGGCTGCGGCGAGGAGGATCGTTGGGCGCTTCAAGTCCGGCCTTTATACGGCACTACGCCGCAAATCGTCACCTGGCCATGTCAAGAAGCGCCCAGATCTACCGGTACCCCCGGGTGCGGCCGTATTCCTCAGCGATGTAGAGAGGCACGGCCCTCGACCACGCTTCCTCGACGAGGTCTCGCATCTCATCGGCGTCGATCGCCTCGAGGCGAACGTGGATCCAGTTGAACCGCATGTCGCTCTGGCTCGGTAGCTGGAACTTGTGGGGCTCCGCCTCGACGGCGGCCTGTCGCATCTCCCTCGGGAAGCCGCACCCCATTCGCTCACCGTCCTTGGACAGCGCGAGCCACACGATCTGCCCGACCCGGAACTTGATCTGACCGTGCGCGAACACCTCGTAGCTGCGAGGAAGTGTCTGCGCTATCGCACGGATCTCGTCAGGGGTGACCACCGCGCCGTCCGTCGAGGATAGGGGATGTGACGATTCCGGCAGCCCGCCCGGCGGGCTAGGCAGGTGCGTAGGTCGCGATGATGGTGCCCGTGGTGGTCACCGAGTGATCGACGAGCCGTAGTGGCTGAAGCGCACCGTCCTGCGGGAAGATCCGCTTTCCACCGCCTACGAGAACCGGATCGATCATCAGGCGGAACTCGTCGACGAGGTCCTGCTGGATTAGCGACTGCACGAGCACGGTGCTGCCGATCACGAGCAGGTCGCCCCCGTCCTCGTCCTTGAGGGCGGCGATCGCGTCCGGGAGAGGGTCCTGCAGCAGGCTCGAGTTCTGCCACTCCAGCGGCTCCGTGAGCGTCCTCGACGCCACATGCTTCGGCTTCGTGTTCATGGGCTCCGCGAACGCCTGAGTGGCCTCGGGAGCGTTCGGCCAGTAGGCGGCGAAGAACTCGT
>NZ_JBQCGC010000039.1:0-44147 GCF_051956055.1 Amnibacterium sp. | reverse complement strand
CTCCCGCGAGGTGCTCGTCGTTGCGCACGCGCTCGGCGTGTCGCGGACGACTGCGAGCACCTCGCCGACGGGCTCAGCGGCCGAGGGGGCGCCAGACGACGAGCTGGGTGCTGCGACGGGTGCGGGTGCCGGTCGGCAGCGGGGTGACCTCGCCGGCGGAGCCCGCGGCGAAGACACGCCGGCCCGGGCGGTTGAGGAGTTCGTCGGCGAGGGCGCTCTCCAGCTCGCGCACGCGGCAGTGCAGCTCGTTCACCTGGTCCTCGAGCTCCAGGATGCGGCGGATGCCCTCCAGGCTGACGCCCTCCGAGCCGAGGCGGGAGATCTCCTGCAGCTTCTCGATGTCGCGCATCGAGTAGCGGCGCGACTTGCCTGCGGTGCGGTTGGGGCTGACGAGGCCGAGCCGGTCGTACTGGCGGAGCGTCTGCGGGTGCATGCCCGCGAGCTCTGCCGCGATCGAGATCACGAAGACCGGGCTGTGCTCGTCCATGGTCAGCTCCGGGCCTTCGCCAGGAGGTCGTCGCGCGGGTTCTCGTCACCGAAGGCGGCGACGAGCGCTTCGAGGGCGTCCTTCTGCGCCGAGGACAGGTGGCTCGGGACCGCGACCTCGATCCGGGCGAGCAGGTCGCCCTTCCCGCTCTTCGTCTCGACGCCGCGCCCCTTGACGCGGAGGACACGGCCGCTGGAGGTCCCCGCGGGCACCTTCATGCGCACCGGGTCGCCGCCGAGCGTCGGCACCTCGATCGTCGCACCGAGGGCCGCCTCCGCGAACGTCACGGGGACGTTCACCCTGAGGTTGAGGCCGTCGCGCTCGAACACGGGGTGCTTGTCGACGTGGACGGTGAGGACCAGGTCGCCCGCCTCCCCGCCGTCGGGGCTGGGCTCGCCCTTGCCGCGCAGCTTGAGCTTCTGCCCGTCCGTCACCCCCGCGGGGATGCGGACCGTGATCGGCTTGCCGTTGCCGCCGGAGAGGGTGACGGTGTCGCCCTTCGTGGCGGTGACGAAGTCGATGCTCGTCGTCGCCGTGACGTCCCGGCCCTGCGTGGGGCCGCCGTACCCGCGGAAGCCGCCCGACGGCTGGCCGAAGCCGCCGCCGCCGAACATGCCGCCGAGGATGTCCTCGAAGCCGCCACCCCCGCGGGTGCTCGTGCGCGTCCTGGCGCCCTGACCGAACAGGTTGCCGAACACGTCCTCGAAGCCGCCGCCCTGGCCGCCCGCGCCGCCCGCCGTGAATCGGGCACCGGAGCCCATGGCCCGGATCTGGTCGTACTCGCGTCGCTGCTCCTCGTCGGAGAGCACGCTGTACGCCTCGGAGATCTCCTTGAACCGCGCCTCCGCCTTCGCGTCGCCGGGGTTCGAGTCGGGGTGGAACTGCCGTGCCAGCTTGCGGTAGGCCTTCTTCAGGTCGGCCTGCGAGACGGACTTGTCGACGCCGAGGACCTGGTAGAAGTCCTTCTCGAACCAGTCCTGACTCGCCACGGTTCAGCTCCCGGAGGGGGTGTCGACGACGACCTTCGCCACGCGGAGGGTGGTGTCGCCGATGCGGTAGCCGCGCTCGACGACGTCGGACACGGTCGGCTGCTGCACGTCGGGGCTCTCCCGCTGGAAGATCGCGTCGTGCTGGTGCGGGTCGAAGAGCTCGCCCTTCTCGCCGTACGCCGTGATCCCGAGCCGGCCGACCGCCCCCCGCAGCTTCTGCGCGATCGCGGTCAGCGGGCCCCCCTCGGCGAGGTCGCCGTGCGCCTCCGCGCGGTCCAGGTCGTCGAGCACGGGCAGGATCGCCCGCGCCGCGTCCCCGGTCGCCCGCTCCTTGATGGTCTCCCGCTCCCGCTCGGTGCGGCGGCGGTAGTTGGCGTACTCGGCGGTCACCCGCTTCAGGTCGGCGAGGTGCTCGCTCTCGGCGCGTGGCGTCCCGTCCGGACCCATGCCCTCCGGCAGCTCGCCCTCGCCGTTCAGGAACGCCTGGTCGGCATCGGAGAGGGAGGTCTCGACGTCGGGGCCCTCGGCCTCGACGAACCCGTCGGCGGCTTCGCCGCCCTCGGGGGCGCCCGACCCGGGCGCCCCTTCCGGCTTCTCGTTCTCGTCCGTCATCGCTTCGGCTCGTCCTCGTCCACGACCTCGGCGTCCACCACGTCCTCGTCGTCGGACGAGGAGGAGGCACCGGTCGCGTCCGCGGTCGGGGCCGCCTGCTCGTTCTGCGAGTTCGCGTAGATCGCCTGGCCCAGCTTGGTCTGGCTCTCGTTCAGCTTGTCGAACGCGGTCTTCACCGCGTCGTCGTCCTCACCGGCGAGCGCGCTCTTCAGCGCGTCGACGTCGGCCTGCACCTCGTCCTTGACGTCGGCGGGCAGCTTCTCGTCGTTCTCCTTGATCAGCTTCTCGATCGAGTAGACGAGCTGCTCGCCGGAGTTGCGGACCTCGGCGGCCTCGCGGCGCCGCTTGTCCTCGGCGGCGTGCTCCTCCGCCTCGCGGACCATGCGCTCGATGTCCTCCTTCGGGAGGCTCGAGCCGCCCGTGATGGTCATCGACTGCTCCTTGCCGGTGCCCTTGTCCTTCGCGGACACGTGCACGATGCCGTTCGCGTCGATGTCGAAGGTGACCTCGACCTGCGGGATGCCGCGCGGCGCCGGGGCGATGCCGGTCAGCTCGAAGGTGCCGAGGTTCTTGTTGTCCCGGGTGAACTCGCGCTCGCCCTGGAACACCTGGATCGCGACGGACGGCTGGTTGTCGTCCGCCGTGGTGAACGTCTCGCTCCGCTTGGTCGGGATGGCCGTGTTGCGCTCGATGAGCTTGGTCATGATCCCGCCCTTGGTCTCGATGCCGAGGGACAGCGGGGTGACGTCGATCAGGAGGACGTCCTTGCGCTCGCCCTTCAGCACACCGGCCTGCAGCGCAGCGCCGACGGCGACGACCTCGTCCGGGTTGACGCCCTTGTTGGGCTCCTTGCCGCCGGTGAGCTTCTTCACCAGGTCGGACACCGCCGGCATGCGGGTCGAGCCACCGACGAGCACGACGTGCGCGATGTCGGCGACCTTGACGCCCGCCTCCTTGATGACGTCCTCGAACGGCTTGCGGGTGCGGTCGAGCAGGTCGCTCGTCATGTTCTCGAACTGGGCGCGCGTGAGCGTCTCGTCGAGGTTGGCCGGGCCGTTCTCCGTCAGGGAGAGGTAGGGCAGCGTGATGGTGGTGGAGGTCGAGCTCGAGAGCTCCTTCTTCGCCTGCTCGGCGGCCTCCTTGAGGCGCTGGAGCGCGATCTTGTCCTTCGAGACGTCGACGCCCGTCGAGTCCTTGAAGCGCTTGATCAGGTGGTCGACGACCCGCTGGTCCCAGTCGTCGCCGCCCAGCCGGTTGTCACCGGCGGTCGCGCGGACCTGGATGGTCGAGAAGCCCTCGTCCTTGCCCACCTCGAGGAGGGACACGTCGAAGGTGCCGCCGCCGAGGTCGAAGACGAGGATGAGCTCGTCCTCACGGCCCTTGTCGAGGCCGTAGGCGAGCGCCGCGGCCGTCGGCTCGTTGATGATGCGGAGGACGTTGAGGCCGGCGATCTCGCCGGCGTCCTTCGTCGCCTGGCGCTCGGCGTCGTTGAAGTACGCGGGCACGGTGATGACGGCGTCGGTGACGGTGTCACCGAGGTACTGCTCGGCGTCGCGCTTCAGCTTGCCGAGGATGCGGGCCGAGATCTCCTGCGGCGTGTACCGCTTGGAGTCGATCTCCGTCGTCCACGAGGTGCCCATGTGGCGCTTGACGGACGAGATGGTGCGGTCGACGTTCGTGACGGCCTGCCGCTTCGCGGTCTCGCCGACGAGCACGTCGCCGTCCTTCGTGAATGCGACGACGGAGGGGGTGGTGCGGAAGCCCTCCGCGTTGGCGATGACCGTCGGGTCGCCGCCCTCGAGCACGGCGACCACGGAGTTCGTGGTGCCGAGGTCGATTCCTACGGCACGAGCCATGGGGGTTCTCCTTGCGTTGATGATCGGGGCACGACTTGCGTCGTGGCGACTCAACTCTAGGGATCCCGTTCGGGCCTGTCCAATCCGTCGGACAGAAGTTGAGTCACTGAGACTCAACTCTCAGGAACGGCCGGCATTCCCGATCAGGCGGCGAAGCCGCCGCGCAGCACCGTCAGGAGCACGAGCCCGACGCAGACACCCACCGTGATGAGGATCGGCGTCCGCGGCTTCCAGCCCCGCGACGGCGCGGTCCTCAGGAGCCACAGCGAGCCCGCACCGCCGATCATCCCGCCCACGAGCATCGTGAGGCCCGACGCGCCGAACGCGAGCGACAGCAGGAGGTTGATGCCGATCATCACGAGGATCTGCGCCCGCAGCTGCGGCTGCTCCCACACCTCCACCAGCAGTGCCGCGAACAGCCCGAACAGGGGCGCCGTCAAGCCGTACGAGCCGCCGCCCGCGAGCATCGTGCCCGCCGTGCCGACGACGGAGGCCGTGGCGGCGACGCCGAGGAAGCGCCGGACGCCGAGCATGCGCTCCAGCTGGGGGGCGGTGAGCCACCAGAACACCGCCGGGAGCGCGGCGTAGAGGATCGCGATGCTCGCCGAGGCCGGATAGACCAGCGGAGCGGTGACGAAGCGCCAGACCTGCCACCCGTAGCCGGGGATGCCCGCGAGCCAGTCGAACGGCAGGTTGTTGGTGAGCAGGCCGATGAGGAAGAGCGCCGCGTAGACGACCAGGACGATCTGCGAGACGGAGGCGCCCGACACCCCGCCCCAGCCGGCGAGCATCGAGCGCGTCCTGCCGCTGCCGACGGGCCGACGACGCCGCTTCGGCTTCGTCATCGGCGCCACGTTGCCCGCGGGTCGCCAGGCCACGCCGCCCGAGGTCTCGCGCACGCAGTCGGGGCAGTGGACACCGACCGGCGCAAGGATCTGGCATTCCGGGCACACCGTGCGCCCGCAGCGCTGGCACAGCACCCAGCTCTGCCGCCCCGGATGCCGATAGCAGACGGAGGGATCGATCTCGACGGCTCCGGTTCCCTCGCTCACGAGGAGGGATTCTCCCTGAGATCCGGCACGGGTGCGGCGCGCTCCGCGTCCCCCGTCCGGGCGCGGCAGCCGAAACGGCCCGCGCATGAAGCACTTCGACAGGCTGGTCGCACTCCGGCAGGCTGCGAGCGCGCTGTTCAGCCTGCCGAAGCGCTGCTGGCCTGCCGAAGTGCACGAACGGGGGATGCGGGCGCGCCATCCCGCGGTCGTATGCTCCGGCGCATGACCGTGGCTCCGGCGCCCGCCGTCCGCCTCCTCGACCGACGCGTCTTCGCCTGGGCGGCCTGGGACTGGGGCAGCGCCTCGTTCAACGCGGTCATCACGACGTTCGTGTTCACGGTGTACCTCACCAGCGACGCGTTCGCGGGGGTCGCCCCCGACGCGCCCGGCTACAAGGTCGCGAAGGCGGCGCTCTCGAGCGGGCTCGGCTGGGGGCTCGCGATCGCCGGTGTCGCGGTCGCGCTCATCGCCCCGGTGGTCGGGCGGCGCTCGGACGCGGTGGGGCGCCGTCGCCGTCCCCTGGCGATCGCGAGCGCCGTCGTCGCCGCCTCCATGGTCGGGATGTTCCTCGTCCAGCCGTCGCCGGGGTTCTTCTGGTTCGGCGTCGCCCTCGTCTCGATCGGCACCGTGGCCTACGAGGCGGGCGCCGTCAACTACAACGCGATGCTGCTGCCGCTGTCGACCCCGAAGTCGATCGGGCGGATCAGCGCGTTCGGCTGGGCCTCCGGCTACGTCGGCGGCATCGTCCTCCTCGTCCTGCTCGTCACGACGCTGATCCCCATCGGGAGCTTCGGGGTGCGGCTGAGCGCGCTCGTCTGCGCGATCTGGTTCGCGGTGTTCGCGGTCCCCGTACTCTTCGCGGTCCCGGACGATCGGAGGATCGCCACAGGCGAGCAGCTCGGCGTGCTCGCGACGTACCGCCGCCTGATCGCCGACGTCGTCGGCCTGTGGCGGAGCGACCGCAACCTGCTGCTCTTCCTGATCGCGAGCGCCGTGTTCCGGGACGGGCTCACCGGCGTCTTCACCTTCGGCGCCGTCATCGCCGCCGCCGTGTTCGGGTTCACGTTCTCGGAGGTCCTCGTGTTCGGGGTCGCCGCGAACCTCGTGGCGGGGGTCAGCACCCTCATCTCCGGTCGGTTCGACGACCGCTACGGGCCGAAGCCGGTGATCATGACGTCGCTCGTCGGCCTCGTGGTCTGCGGGACGATCGCGTTCGCGCTCCAGCACGAGGGCCGCTGGGTCTTCTGGGTCTTCGGCCTGGCGCTGTGCCTGTTCGTGGGTCCCGCGCAGACCTCGAGCCGCGCCCTCCTCGGCCGGCTGGTCCCCGCCGAGCGCGCCGGTGAGCTGTTCGGCCTCTACGCCACGACCGGCAGGGCCGCGAGCTTCATCGCTCCGGCGGCCTTCGCGGCACTGACCGCGATCGCGCAGGACCAGGGCTTCGGCATCCTCGGCATCGTGCTGGTGCTCGCGCTCGGCCTCGTCCTGATGCTGCCGGTCAAGGGGTCCTTCTCACCAGCCGAGGGTGCCGGGCGCGCCCTTGAAGGGGCCGACCACCCGTGAGGTGATCCAGCCGCCGTAGAAGTCCCCCTCCTGCGGCACGACGACCTCGTCGTCGACCAGACAGCGGTCCATCTTCGACGGGTAGACGGCGACCCGGCCCCTGAGCGCCTCGTAGCCGGGCCACGGCTCGGGGTAGGTCCACGCGGAGCGCACCGCGATCCGGTCCCCGGCCGCGATCGTCAGGTAGTGCGCCATCCCCTTGAACTCGCACATGCTGAGGCCGCCCGCATCGTGGACGGGCACGAGGAAGGCATCGCGCGGGAGGTAGTAGACCGGCGGGTGGCTCGTCTCGAGCACCCGGACGGCGTCGGTGGTGTCCACGACCAGCACGCCGCCCAGCTCGATGCGGATGCGTTCGTCGGACGGCTGGACCGCGGGCGGCCTCGGGTAGTCGCACACCGACTCCTGGCCGGCCGCCGGGGGGATCCGCTGCATCCGCTTGGCCCGCATGCGCACAGTGTGCGCGCCGGAGATGTGCGTCGATCCGGGGATCCGCGGCAATCCCCGGATCCAGGGACGCCTTCAGGAGGGGAGGACCGCAGCGGCGATCGCGAGCAGCGTCACACCGAACCCCGCGCCGTAGTTGATGGCGAGGAACCGCCGCCAGCCGCGGTTCGCCCGCTCGGCCGTGGCGTCCGTGATCGTGACGAACGGCAGCACCATCGCCAGGTAGGGGATCGCCAGGAGGCCCGCGAGCCACGTCGGCCAGCCCGAGCACGCGGCCAGCACCCCGGCGGCCAGGTAGAGCGCAGCGGAGCCGATCACCGTGGGGCGCGCGCCGAGCACGGTCGCGACGGAGCCGATGCCGGCCTCCCGGTCGGCGGGGATGTCCTGGACCGCCCCGAAGGCGTGGCTGGCCATGCCCCAGCAGAAGAACGCGACCAGCAGGAGCACGACGCGCGCATCGGGGGCCGCGCCCGCGAGCGCCACCCCGTAGACCGCCGGACTGACGAAATGGGTGCTCGAGGTGATCGAGTCGAGCACCGGCCGCTCCTTGAACCGCAGCCCGGGCGCGCTGTACGCGATCACCGCGAAGACGCTGATCGCGAGCACGACCCAGGAGGCGGGACCGCCGAGCAGCACGAGCACGACGAGGAACGGCACGTTCGTCACGAGCGCCGCGAGGAGGGTCGGCCGGTGGAAGGCGGGCGCCAGCACCGCGCCCTCCACGCCTCCCTTGCGCGGGTTCCGCAGGTCCGACTCGTAGTCGAACACGTCGTTGATCCCGTACATCGCGAGGTTGTAGGGCACGAGGAAGTAGACGGCGCCCACCACGAGCGGCAGCGGGTCGACCGGCCGCGCCAGGAGGAGGTAGGCGAGCGCGAACGGGTACGCGGTGTTGATCCAGGAGAGCGGCCGCGAGGCCACGAACAGGTGCCGGATCACCGGGTCCTCCTCCTCTCGAGCAGCACCCAGAGCGCGGGGAGCGCGAGCGCGGCGACGACGCAGTAGGAGAAGTCCTCGATCGGCGCGACGCCGATCCGGAGCCCGAGGATGCGGCTCGGGTCGTAGGCGACGATCCCCGAGCCGACGATGACGTTGTCGAACACCGCGGTGAGGGCCACGAGCACGACGAGCCCCAGAAGCGCGGCGACGAGCGCCCTCCGTCCTGCGCGCGCGAGCACGAGCAGGGACACCGCGGACACGGGCACCGCCACGCCCGCCGCGAGCCACAGGTAGGTCGTCACGAGCCGTCCCGCCCGCCCTGCTCCCCTGCCGGCAGCACCGCGGCGCGGCCAGGACCCAGGAGGCGATGCGCCAGCGCGAACCCGTCCATCGCGCTCAGACAGAGCAGGATCAGGAAGAAGAGCTCCTCGATCGGGATCTGCGGCGCGAGGTCGATCCCGACCAGGAGGTGCTGCCGCCCCTCGAAGAAGACGCCGAGCCCGACCCCCGCCGCGTCCCACAGGAGGAAGCCGGCGACGCCGACGACGAGCACGACGGCGGCCCGGATCGGCGCGGCGCCGAGGAAGAGCTTGAGCCTGAGGTCGAGCACGACGAGCCCGGCGATGGCGACGAGGAGCCCGGCGAGGTACAGCCCGGTCACGGGCGCACGAGGGGCTCGGGCAGCGGCCCGGGAGAGGTGTCGCCGTGGAGGCGCTTGATCACCAGCTCCGCGCTGATGAGGCACATCGGCAACCCGATCCCGGGGATGGTGGAACCGCCCGCGAACAGCAGCCCGTCGACCCTCGTGCTGACGTTGCCCGCCCGGAACAGCGCGGACTGGCGGAGCGTGTGGGCCGGCCCGAGCGCGGTGCCCTGCCAGGCGGCGAGGTCGTCCCGGAAGTCGGCCGGCCCGATCGTCCTGCGCACCTCGATCCGGTCGCGCAGGTCGGGCACGCCGGCCCAGCGCGCGATCTGGTCGATCGCGCGGTCCGCGATCCGCTCGACCGCGGCCTCACCCGCCCCGTGGACGCCGCCGTGGCCGAGACCGGGATCGGCGGGGACGGGGACGAGCACGAAGAGGTTCTCGTGCCCCTCCGGAGCGACCGCGTCCGACGCGCTGGGTCGACAGACGTACAGGGACAGCTCGTCGGGCAGCGGAGGGCCGGGCTCGCGCTTCGGCATGACGGCGCCGAAATTCTCCGCCCAGTCCGCGGTGAAGAGGAGCGTGTGGTGGAGCAGCTCGGGCAGCGCTCCGCGCACGCCGAGGAGGACGAGGACCGCGGAGGGACCGGGGGTGCGCTTCGCCCACCAGTCCGCGTCGTAGGTGCGCAGCGCCGGCGGCAGCAGGGTGCGCTCCGCGGCCTCGAGGTCCATCGCGCTCACCACGAGGTCGGCGGGGATCGTCTCGCCGTCCGCCGTGCGCACGCCGGTCACGGCCGGCCGGCCGCCGGTGCGCCCCTCCGTCAGGATGCGGGCCGCTGCCGTCCCGGTGCGGATGTCGACGCCGCGCCGCTCGGCCTGCCCGCGGATCGCCTCGATCACCGCGCTGATGCCGCCGGCGGGATACAGCACGCCGCCTTCGAGGTCCAGGGTGCTCATCAGGTGGTACATCCCGGGCGCCCGGTACGGGGAGCTGCCGAGGAACACGGCGGGATACTGCAGGATCTGCGCGAGGCGCCGGTCGTGGAACCGGCGGGTGACGTACCGCTGCAGGCTCTCCACGAGCATCGGGACGAGCTTCGGCAGCCCCCGGATCACCTCCGGGACGAGCAGCGGCCGCAGATCCTGGAAGGTCGTGTAGAGGAAGTAGCGCTTCGCGGTCTCGTACACCCACCTGGCGGAGTCGAGGTAGCGCGCGAGCACCGCCCCCGCACCCGGCTCGAGCCGCTCGGCGAGGGCGATGTTCGCGGCCCGGTCGGCGGCGATGTCCACCACCTCGGCGGCCGCGCCGTCCGCGGGCTCGAACAGCACCCGGTAGCCCGGGTCGAGCTGCCGCAGGTCGAGCTCCTCCGCGGCGCTCGAGCCGAGCAGGCGGAAGAAGTGGTCGAAGACCTCGGGCATGAGGTACCAGGAGGGCCCGGTCTCGAACCGGTAGCCGCCGGTGCGCCACTCCCCGGCCCGGCCGCCCACCGCGTCCCTCGCCTCGAGCAGGACGACCTCGTGCCCCTCCTCCGCCAGCAGGGCGGCGGTCGCGAGCCCCGCGATGCCCCCGCCGATCACCACCGCGCGGCTCATCGCCGCCTCGGCAGCCTGCCGGCGACGGCGAGCGCCGCCAGCCGCGCCTTCTGCGGGTCGGGCACGCGGATCCTGGTGCTCCGCAGCGTCGTGGCGGGGGTCGCCCGGATGCGGTCGGCGAGCTCGGCGAACAGGGCGTGCGCGAGCGCGACGGCGCGGCGCGGCCCCGGTTCGAGGAGCGGGAGCGCGGCTGCTGCCGCGCCCAGGTCGGCGTCGATGTCGTCGAGGAGCCGATCCTTCGTCGCGTCGTCGAGCCGCGCCACGTCGACGCCCGGGAAGTAGGCACGGCCGAGACCGTCCGCGTCCGCCGCGAGATCGCGGAGGAAGTTCACCTTCTGGAACGCCGCGCCGAGACGCCGCGCCCCGCGCTCCAGCACCGCGAGCTGCTCCGGCGTGCGCGGCGGCCCGGCCGCGATGAACGCGCGGAGGCACATGAGGCCGACCACCTCGGCCGATCCATCCACGTACGCGGAGAACGACGCGTCGGTGTGGGTGACGCGCTGCAGGTCCATGCGCATGGAGGCGAAGAACGGCGTCACGATCTCCCGCTCGATCCCCACGTCCCGCGCCGTGGCCGCGAACGCGTGCACGACGAGGTTCGTGGAGTACCCCGTGGCCATCGCCTCGTACGTCTCGGCCTCGAGGCGGTCCAGGGCCGTCGCGATGCGCTCGGGGGGCACGCCGGCCGCCGCGGCCACCCCGTCCACGACCTCGTCGGCGAGCCGGACGAGCGCGTAGACGTCCCGGATGTGCCTGCGGGTCACGCGAGGCAGCAGCCGGACCGCGAGCCCGAACGACGTCGAGTACTCCGCGATGACGACCGCCGCGGAGCGGACGGCGGCGCGGTCGTAGCGCGCGAGCGGGGCAGGATTCACGCCGGACCCGATGCTTCGGCGATCGAACGGACTGGCCCTAGGCTGGGCGCCCAACGGCGCCCCCGTTCGGGGGCGTTTCGACGCGGCACGACGGCAAGGGTACAGCGGAGCGGATGACGGAGCCCGACGAGCAGGTGGTCCTGATCGACGACGACGGCACGCCCGTCGGCACGGCGGACAAGGCGACGGTCCACGGCGCCGACACTCCCCTCCACCTCGCGTTCAGCTGTCATGTCCGGGACGCCTCCGGCCGCCTGCTCGTGACGCGGCGCGCACTCTCGAAGCGCACCTGGCCGGGCGTGTGGACGAACTCCTTCTGCGGCCACCCGGCGCCCGGCGAGGACCTGCCCGCAGCGGTCGCCCGGCGCGCGTTCGACGAGCTCGGGATCACCGTCTCCGAGCTGCGGCTCGTCCTGCCCGAGTTCCGGTACCGCGCCGTGGATGCGAGCGGCGTCGTCGAGAACGAGCTCTGCCCCGTGTTCACCGCGGTGACGCTCGACCCGGTGCAGCCGGACCCGGACGAGGTGGCCGAGTACCGCTGGATCGACGCCGACGACCTCGAGCGGGCGGTGAGCGCGGCACCGTGGGCCTTCAGCCCGTGGCTGAACCTGCAGCTCGCGGAGCTCGCGTCCTTCCGGTCCTGACGCCCCCTGCCGGCCGGTGAGCATCCGCCCCGGGCCGACCTGCGCGATTCACGTGCAGGTTCAACCTCCGGTCGAACCTGCATCCGTCACCGAGACGTCCGCCCGCACGAAGTTCAGGTACGAGCGCGACGCGGTCGGCCCGCGCTGCCCCTGGTAGCGGGAGGCGTACTCGCCCGAGCCGTAGGGCTTCTCCGCGGGGGAGCTGAGCCGGAAGAAGCAGAGCTGGCCGATCTTCATGCCGGGCCAGAGCTTGATCGGGAGCGTCGCGACGTTGCTCAGCTCGAGCGTGATGTGGCCCGTGAAGCCCGGGTCGACGAACCCGGCCGTCGAGTGCGTCAGGAGGCCCAGCCGACCGAGCGAGCTCTTCCCCTCGAGCCGAGCCGCGATGTCGTCCGGCAGCGTGACGGCCTCGAACGTCGCCCCGAGCACGAACTCGCCCGGATGCAGGATGAACGACTGGCCGGGCTTCGTCTCCACGAGCCGGGTCAGCTCCGGCTGGTGCTCCGCCGGATCGATGACCGCGTACTTGTGGTTGTCGAACAGGCGGAAGTAGCGATCGAGTCGCACGTCGAAGCTGGAGGGCTGGAGCAGGCCCGGATCGTAGGGATCGAGCACGACCCGCCCGGACGACAGCTCGGCAGCGATGTCCCGGTCCGACAGCAGCACGGTCCCGACCCTAGCGGGACCGCGGTGGGCCCGAAGGCCCCCGATGGAGCGGGCGACGGGAATCGAACCCGCGCTACCAGCTTGGGAAGCTGGAGTTCTGCCATTGAACTACGCCCGCGATGCGCACGACTGCGCCCCGCGAGTGTAGCAACGCGCGTCGCGGCTCGGAGCGCCGGGTGCGGGTGACGCGCTCACACGCTGGGTGTCCACGCCTCCGGGGGCTCGGAGCGTCCCGTCTCCTCCAGCCACTGGTCGGCCTGCTGCTGCAGGGCGCCGATGATCTGGAACACCTGCTCCGCCGGGATGCGGACCCGCGACGCCACGCGGGCCGGCATGGCCCCGACGACCTCCCCAGCGCCGTCGAGCTGCCGTTGCGGGGCCGGGGAGATGAGGGAGAGGAAGTCGAGCACGAAGGTGCTCGGCGTGTGCCAGATGCCGGCGAAGTCGGCGAAGACCCCGACCTCCTGCTCGGGAGGGACGGTCACGGCGATGGCGGGGCTGCCGGCCTCATCGGTCATGGCGACCACGGTAGGGCGCCGGCGCGGCCCCCGCGCACGACCCGCACCCACCACCCCGGCCGACCCGCGTCGCGTACCGCGGCC
The DNA here is from genome assembly GCF_051956055.1 of Amnibacterium sp. Taxonomy (NCBI): domain Bacteria; kingdom Bacillati; phylum Actinomycetota; class Actinomycetes; order Micrococcales; family Microbacteriaceae; genus Amnibacterium; species Amnibacterium sp. Next base: position 31,183 of record NZ_JBQCGC010000039.1, on the reverse strand, counting down.
CGTTCCGGGCCGCGAAGCGACCCAGCCGCGCCGCAGCGGCGGCGGCGCGGCCATGAGAACTGGCGGACTCCCGGCCGGGCCTGCCATCGTTGGTGCGGAGCCCGCGTCCGTCAGGGCTCACAGGAGGCACGGCGCATGCAGATCAACCAGATCAACCCGGGAACGGCGTTCCACCGCTCCCCGAACCGCATCATCGCGACGCTGTTCGGCGCGGTCTACCTGCTGGTCGGTCTGCTCGGCTTCTTCTGGGTGAACGCGGTCCCGTTCGCGGGTCCCGGCGACGGCACCAACGCGATCTTCGGCCTCTTCGAGGTCAACCCGCTGCACAACGTCCTGCACCTGCTCATCGGCGCCGCGCTGGTGATCGCGGGCGCGGGCACGGCCGCGTCGGCGAAGGCGGCGAACAGCACGGTCGGCGCCCTGTACCTGCTGCTCGGCATCGTCGGGTTCTTTCTCACGGCGCCCGACGGCGGCCGCTCGCCGATCAACTTCCTGTCGCTCAACGTGCCGGACCACATCCTGCACCTCGCCTCGGCGCTGCTGCTGCTCGCGACCGGCCTCGGCGCCGACCGCGGCGTGACGCGCGCGACCGAGCAGCCGGAGCCCGCCGCCCAGCACGTCTGATCCGCGCCTGGTGCGCACCTGGCCCGGCCTGGCCGCGATCGGTGCCGGGCTGATCCATCTCGGGAGCGCCGCGGGCACTGCACCCGCGGTCCTCGTCCCGCTGGCCCTGCTCGGCGCTGCCGAGGTGCTGTGGGGCGTCGGCGCGCTGGCGCGTCCGGAGCCCCCGTTCCCGCGTGCGGCGGCCGTCGCCGTCGCCGTCGCGGTGGTCCTCGGCTCGGTGGGGCTGCTGCTGCCCGCGGCGGCCGCCAGGCACGGCGGCATGGTCGACCTCGGCGTGCCGGGCGGCGCCTTCGGCGGGGCGGGGGCGCTCGACCTCGTCCTCGCCGTGCTCCTCGCGATCCGGCTGGTGCCGGGTCGACCGGAGGCGGCGGAGCCGCGCCCCGTCCGCTTCCTGATCGCGGCAGGACTGGCCGCGGCGGTGGTCGCGATCGTGACGACGGAGAGCCTCGCGGCGACGTCCGTCGGCGGCCCGATGCGGATGCACTGAGGGCACGGGTTTCACGCCGGGGCGGTCAGCTCGCGGCGGCGGCCCTCCTCCGCTCCTCCACCCACCGGCGCACGTCGGGATCCACGATGACGTCTCCCGGGATCAGAGGACGGGCGAGGTAGAGGCCCTCGAGCGACGTGAGCCGGCTCAGCGCCACGTACGTCTGGCCGGGTGAGAACGCCTTGCGCCCGAGGTCGATGCGCGCCGCGTCGAGCGTGGCCCCCTGCGCCTTGTGGATCGTGACCGCCCAGCCGAGCCGCACCGGCAGCTGGCGGAACTGCGCGACCACCTGCCGTTGCAGCTCGTTCGAGTCCGCCGAGACCGTGTACCGGTGGCGTTCCCACACCACGGGTTCGACCTCGTGCTGCACACCCGCGATCTCGACCGTGAGCATCCCCCGGTGCAGCTTCGCGACGGTGCCCATCGACCCGTTGACCCAGCGGCCGTCCGCGTCGTTCCTGAGCATCATCACGTGCGCCCCCACCTTCAGGCGCAGCTCCTCGTCCGCGGGGAACGACCGGCCGCCGAAGTCGCCGTCGACCTCGGCGAGGGCGGTCGCCTCCGTCCCGGGGAGGTCCGCGAGGGCTCTGCGGTTGATCGTCGCCACCGACGCGTTCGTGCTGGCGAGCGTCAGCGGGGGATCGGCGGGCAGCGGCCGGGCCCCGACCGCGTTCAGCCGCTGCGCCATCTCCCGGGTGACGGCGCCGTGGCGCACCGCGGTGAGGAGCCGCCGGAACTCCTCGTCCTGCTGCCGGTGGATGAGGTCGAGGTGGAGGGTCCGCAACCCGATCCGGTCCCACACGTGCGCGTCGAAGAACCACAGCGAGCGGTACATCTCGGCGTACCAGACCCGCTCCTCCGCCCCTCCTGGCACCGGCGCCAGCTGGAACGGGTCGCCGAACAGCACGAGCCGCACACCGCCGAACGGGTCGGGCCGGCCGCGCGCCTCCCGCAGGGCCCGGTCGATGCCGTCCATGAGATCCGCGCTCACCATCGAGATCTCGTCGACGATGAGGACGTCGAGCGCCATCAGCAGCTTCCGGAGCTCGCGGTCCTGGTAGAGCCGCGAGTTGCCGATCAGGCCGACGGGGAGTCGGAGGAACGAATGGATCGTCTGCCCCCCGACGTTCAGCGCGGCGACGCCGGTCGGCGCGACCACGGCCACCTTGCGCTGCTCGACGGCGACGATGCGATGCAGGACCGTCGACTTGCCCGTGCCGGCGCGGCCCGTCACGAGCAGCGGCGTCTGATCGTCGTCCGCGATGGCGTCGAGCACCGCCTGCTGCGCCGGCGTCAGCGCGATCTCGAGCGCGGCGCTCATACCGGCACCCCGGCAGGGCGGAGGAGTGACGTGGAGGGCTTCCGACGACGGAGCGCCGCCACGAGCATGGCCGCGGTCGGCACGACGGCGACCACCCAGGCCGGGACCGCAGTCGCGCGCTGCGCTGCGAGCGCGTCGGTGCCCCAGCCCATCGCGCCCCACCAGTCCGCGAGCAGCAGCGAGCCGTCGGCGGCCAGCAGCACCGCGGCGGCCGTCTCGAGCACGAGCAGGGCGAGCAGGACCGCGATCGCGCTGCGCCGGGACGCGGACCCGAGCGCGTGCACGAGCGCACCGCCCACGACGAGGCAGCCGAGCATGCCGACCTCGGTGCCGACGGGGTCGGACACGGTCCACTGCAGCACCGCCGTCCCGTAGAGCGCCGCCACCGCCACGACGGCGGTCAGGAGCGCGGGCGCCGCGCGCACGGACCCCCTGGTGCGACCGGCCCCCGCGAGGCCTGAGGCGGCCAGGAGGCGGAGGGGTGCGCCGGCGGCGAGGAGCGCGGGCACGACGAGGAGCAGCGCGAGGTGCTGCAGCAGGTGCGGCGCGAAGAGCACCTCCTGGTAGACCGCAGGCGCGCCGTTCGTCAGCCAGACGAGCAGCACGGTCCCGAGGACCCAGGATCCGGTCCGCACCGGGGATCCTGCGGCCGCGGACCGGCGCAGCAGGACGCCGTACGCGGCCAGGAGCCCCGCGGCGACGACGAGCCACACCGGGTCGGGCTGCCAGGCGAGCAGGACCGCGGCGGGGGAGGGCGTCGGCGGCAGGGGCGCACCGGTCAGGATCGCCGCCGGGGCGGTACGGCTCGCGACGGTCGGCAGCTCCCGGGTGACGGCGGCGGCGGCGTCCAGTCCGACGGGCGCGCCGAGGAGCGGCGGGACGACGGAGGCCTGCAGCATGCGGGCGCGTCGGGGCCGGGCGACGGCCACGACGCCCGCGAGCACGACCGCGACGGCGCCCGCGATCCAGGCGCCCCCGATCTCCCCCTCCTGCAGCAGCACGCCTCCTGCGCCGGCGACCGTGAGGACGAGCGCGCCGAGCGCTCCGACGGCGACACGTCGGCCCCGCGCCGGCCGCAGCACCGCGAGCCCAGTCCAGGTGGCGAGCGCCACCAGCTGCACCAGCGCCGCGGAGCCGAGGGTCCGGCGATCGGCGAGCGATGCACCGTCCCCGACACCCGCGAGTGCGACGGGGACGGCCACCAGCACGACGACGGGCCACAGCGCCCGCACGCCCGTCCGCGAGCGCACGCCGAGGAGGACGGCGGTGAGTACCGCGGCCGCGATCGTCGCGACCAGCCAGGTGCGCCCGACGGCGACCTGCGTCGCGAACGTGACGAGCCCGGGTCCGAAGGCGGGCGAGGAGATCGCCGGGGCCTGCCCGAGGTAGAGCAGGAACGCGCTCGTCGCCGCTGCGATCGTCCAGACGGCAGCGCCGCCGGCGGCGACGTCGAGCAGGCGCCCCCGCCGATGTGCGGCACCCGCGGGCGTCATGGCCGCGGCCGCGCTCCCACCGAGGGCCGTCGCGATCGCCAGGACGAGCAGCGTCAGTACGACGGTCCGCACCACGGGCAGCGGCGCGGACCCGATCGATGCGAGCACCGCGGCGCCCACGGCGACCAGGGTCGTCAGGGCCGGCCACGCGACCCGCATCGCGGGGTTCATCCCGTCCAGGGTAGGTGCGCCGCGCGGCGCGATCCGCCCCGAGAACGAGGAAGGCGCCCGCCCTCCGTGTGGAGGAGCGGGCGCCTTCCTTGCGGTCGCCGTGGACTACTTGACGGCGGCCTTGAGCTTGCTGCCTGCGCTGATCTTCACCGACTTGCTCGCAGCGATCTCGATCGGCTCGCCCGTCTGCGGGTTGCGGCCCGTCCGAGCGGCACGGGAGGTCTGCTCGACGGCGAGCCAGCCCGGGATCGTCACCTTGGTGCCGCCCGCGACGGACTTCGCGAGCTGCGAGAAGAGCGCGTCGAGGACACCGTTGACGGTGCTCTGCGACTGGTTCGTCTCGGCCGCGACGGCCTGCACGAGCTCGGTGCGGTTCAGGGTGTCTGCCATATGCGTCGTCCTCCTCGAGTCGGACGGGTCTGGCCGCGCGGCGGCGGCGGTTTCGGCGGGTCTGCTCAGAGTGGTTCTGGCCCGTTGCGCTCCGGCGTGTCGGCCGGAACCACGCGGAAACCTACCAGCTTGACTTCGTGATGCCGGGGAGTTCCCCGCGATGCGCCATCTCACGGAAGCGCACACGGGAGATCCCGAACTTCGAGAGGTTGCCCCGAGGGCGCCCGTCGACGGCGTCGCGGTTGCGCAGCCGGACCGGCGAGGCGTCGCGCGGGAGCTTCTGCAGCGCCACGCGGGCCTCCTCACGCGACTCGTCGGTTCCGTTCGGGTCGACGAGCTGCTTCTTCAGCTCGAGCCGCTTGGTGCGGTAGCGCTCCACCACCACGGCGCGCTGCTCGTTGCGCGCGATCTTGCTCTTCTTCGCCATGGCTCAGCGCTCCTCGCGGAATTCGACGTGCTTGCGGATCACCGGGTCGTACTTCTTCAGCACGATGCGGTCGGGGTTGTTGCGGCGGTTCTTCCGGGTCACGTAGGTGTACCCGGTGCCGGCGGTCGACTTGAGCTTGATGATCGGCCGGACATCCTGCTGGCGGGCCATCAGATCTTCTCCCCACGGGCGAGGATGCCCGCGATGACGCTCTCGATACCACGCGCGTCGATGACCTTCATGCCCTTGGCCGAGACCGTGAGCGTGACGGTGCGCTTGAGCGACGGCACGTAGTACTTCTTCTTCTGGACGTTCACGTCGAACCGACGGTGGTTGCGCCGGTGCGAGTGCGAGATGGTGTTGCCGAAGCCGGGGCCGGCGCCGGTCACCTGGCAGACTGCTGCCACGGTTCCTCCTTCTACCGTGCACAGGCCGAAGCCGGTGCACCCAAGATCACTTGTCTGCAGGAACCCCGGGTGCGGGACGCCCACTGCCGCGACGCGGCCGATCGGAAACCTTACCAGAGCCCGCACCGCCTCCCTCCCGCCACGTGCAACGCCCCGACACGTGAATCGCTGGATCGACGTTCTGTCCCAAATTCGACGGCGCGCAGCGTCGAATTCGGGACGGGGCGTCGATCTAGGCGCGGGCGGCGCAGGCCGCGCAGGTGCCGAACACGTCGACGACGTGCTGCGGGTCGGTGAAGCCGTTCGCGGCGGCGACGCCGGCGGCCCACGCCTCGATGTCGTCGGCCTCGATCTCGACCGTGCGGCCGCAGGTGCGGCAGATCAGGTGGTGGTGGTGCCCGGGGGAGACGCAGGCGCGGTAGAGGCTCTCCCCCTCCGCCTGCAGCGAGTCCGCCTCACCCTCCTCCGCCAGATCGGCCAGCGCCCGATAGACGGTGGCCAGCCCGATGGGCGAGCCGTCGGCGCGGAGCTGCGAATGCAGCGCCTGCGCGCTGACGAAGTCGTCCCGCCCCGCCAGCGCGTCCTGCACGGCGGCGCGCTGCCACGTGCGGCGCTTCATGCGGCCGAGCGTACGCGCGCCGACCGACGGGCTCCGACGATCCGGCAGACGACGTAGATCAGGAACGAGATGGTCGTCACGTAGGGGCTGATCGGGATCGCGGCGCCGAGCGCCAGGAGGATGCCGCCGACCATCGACACCGTGGCGAACAGCATGCTGAGCAGGCTCACGGCGAGCGGACCCGACGCCACGCGGAGCGCCGCGGCGGCCGGCGTGACGAGCAGCGCGAGGACGAGCAGCGCACCGACCGTCTGCACCGCGACCGACACCGTGAGCGCCAGCAGGAGCATGAAGCCGATGGAGAGCGCCCGCGTCGGCACGCCGCGGGCCACCGCGACGTCCTCGTCCACACTCGCGAAGAGCAGCGGGCGCCAGATGAGCAGGAGGCCCACCAGCACCACGAGCGACACCGCGATGAGCACGAGCACCTGCGGACCGTCCACCGACACGACCTGGCCGGTGAGCAGCCCGAACCGGTTGGCGGACCGTCCCGGGTAGATCGCGAGGAACAGGATCCCGAGACCGAGCCCGAACGGCATGAGCACGCCGATCACGGAGTTGCGTTCCCTGGCCCGCACCCCCATCAACCCGATGAGCAGGGCGGCGACCACCGAGCCGACGACCGAGCCGACGACCACGTCGGTCCCGATCAGCAGCGCACCGGCCGCACCGGCGAAGGACAGCTCGCTGATCCCGTGCACCGCGAAGGGCAGGTCCCTCGCCATCACGAAGAACCCGACCAGGCCGCCCACGACGCCGAGCAGCGCGCCGGCGATGAGCGAGTTGGTGACGAGGCCGAGCAGGGCCCCGTAGTCGGTGAAGTCGAACAGCGTCACGACGCCTCCCCCGCGTGCTCGTGCGCGTCGTGACCGGCTCCGATCACGACGATGCGGTCGTGCACCCGCACGACGTCCACGTGCGTCCCGTACAGCTCGCTGAGGACGGGGGACGTGAGCACCTCGTCGGGGCGACCGATCCGCACCCGCCCGTCCACGAGGTAGACCACTCGGTCCACATAGGGGAGCACGGGATTCACGTCGTGGGTGACGAACAGCACGGCCGCGCCGTGCTCGCGGCGCTGGCGCTCGATCAGCCCGCTCACCGCCGCCTGGTTCGCGAGGTCGAGGGAGATCAGGGGTTCGTCGCACAGCAGGAGCGCCGGATCGTCGGCGATGGCCTGACCGCCCCGGAGGCGCTGCTGCTCGCCGCCGGACAGCCGCCACGCGGCGCGGCCGGCGAACCGCTCGGCCTCGACGTCGCGGATGAGCCGGTCGATGCGCTCGCGGTCCGCCCGCCGCCGGAACGGGAGGCCGAACCGTGCCCCGTCCACCCCGAAGCCGACGAGATCGGCCCCGCGGACCGGGGTCGAGGCGTCGAGCAGCCGCTGCTGGGGGATGTACCCGATCCTCCGGTCGCCGCGCGTCGGCGGCCGCCCGAGGACCCGGAGGCGCCCGGCGGAGAGCGGCTGGGTGCCGAGGACCGCCTTCAGCAGCGTGGTCTTCCCCGAGCCGTTCGGGCCGAGGACGGCGACGAACTCGCCCGGTGCCACCTCGAGGTCGAGGTCCCGCCAGAGGGTGCGGGCGCCGAAGGTCAGTCGCGCGCCGGAGAGCTCGATCGCGGCGGTCATGCGTGCAACGCCCCCTTGAACGCCTCGAGGTCCCGCTGCATCCACTGCAGGTAGTCCTGCCCGCTCGGCAGGGTCTCCCGGACGCCGACGGCGGGCACCCCCGCCCGCCGCGCCACCGCGAGCACCTGGTCCGTGGTGGCGCCCGCGGTCTGCTCGTTGTAGGCCAGGACGGCGACCCGATGACCGGTGAGCAGCGCGAGCTGCTCCTCGAGCACGGCGGGAGCGACGTCGTTGCCCGCCTCCACGGCCGCGCTGAAGGCCGGTGGGGTGCGGTCCACGAGGCCCAGGGCTTCGGTCATGTACAGCGGGACGGGCTCGGTGATGGCGACCCCCTCACCCTTCGTCGTCGCCGCGATCGACGCCTCCGTCGCCTCCAGCGCGTCGAGCTTCGCGGTGAACGTCGTCAGGTTCGCCTGGAACGTCGCGCGCTTCCCGGCGTCCAGCCTGCCGAGCTCGGTCGCGACGACGGCGGCGACCTTCGCCACGGCGGGCAGGTCGTACCAGATGTGCTCGTTGAACGAGCCGGATGCCGGCTTCTGGTTCAGACCGGAGGCGTCGACCGCGTCGACGGTGCGGGTCGAGGCGGGCGCGTGGTGCAGCAGCTGCAGGAGGAAGTCGTCGTAGCCGCCGCCGTTCACGATCACGAGCTGCGCCTTCGAGACCGCCAGCTGATCGCGCGGGTCCGCCTGGTAGTCGTGCGGGTCCCGGTTCGGGTCGTTGATGATCGAGTCCACCTGCACCGCGGATCCCCCGATCTGCGATGCGATGTCGCCCCACACGTCGGTGGATGCGACGACGCGCACGCGCCCGTCCGAGGCGCCGGAGGACGGCGCCCCCGAGCAGCCGGCGAGCGCGATCACCGGAACCAGGGCGAGTGGCAGGAGTCGCTTCACGACCGCGACTCTAGCTCTTACTGGTAATCATTCTCAACTCGGACCCGGAGACTGCATTTTGAAGGGGTTTCGGCGCGGACCGTCCGAGCAGCGCGGATCAGTGCGGCCGAAACCCCTTCAAAATGAACCGCCGACACAGCTCGGATCGGCTCGGGCCGGTCAGTCGAGCAGGAGGGCGGGCTCCTCCATGATCGCCGCCACGTCCGCCGTGAACCGGCTCGCGACGTCGCCGTCGACGACGCGGTGGTCGAAGCTCGCGCCGATCGTCGTCACGTAGCGCGGCACGACCTCGCCGTCCACCACCCACGGCTTCTGCCGGATCGTGCCGAGCGCCACGATCGCGACCTCACCCGGGTTGAGGATCGGCGTCCCGGTGTCCATCCCGAAGCTGCCGAGGTTGGTGATGGTGATCGTACCCTGCGCCATGTCCGCGGGCGTCGTCTTGCCGTCCCGCGCCGTGATCACCAGCTGCTCGAGCGAGCCGGCGAGCCGGCGCATCGACTGCGCCTGCGCGTCCTTGATGTTCGGCACGATCAGCCCGCGCGGCGTCGCCGCGGCGATCCCGAGGTTCACGTAGTGGTGCACCACGATCTCGGAGTCGGTCCACGTGGAGTTCACGCTCGGGTTCCGCCGCACCGCCCAGATCACCGCGCGTGCCATCACGAGCAGCGGCGAGATCTTCACGCTGGAGAAGTCGGGCGACGCCTTCAGCCGCCGCACATACTCCATGGTGCGCGTCGCGTCCACGTCGACGAACACGCTCACGTGGGGCGCGGTGAAGGCGCTCGTCACCATCGCGTTCGCGATGGCCTTGCGCATGCCCTTGACGGGGATGCGCTCCTCCCGATCGGCGGGCCACGCGGGCGTCTCGACGTTGCGGAAGACGCTCTCCTGCTGCTTGGTGCGGAGGACGTCGTCCCGCGTCACCTCGCCGGACGGGCCGCTCGGCGCCACCCGGCCGAGGTCCACCCCGAGGTCCTTCGCGAGCTTCCGGATCGGCGGCTTGACCGGTGCGGCGACCGGAGCCCTCGGCGGCACCGCGCTCGCGACCGGGCCGCGCCGCTGCCCGCGGCGGCTCTTCGCGTGCGTGTCCGTCCCGTACCCGACCAGCACCGCGCCGGAGCCGGACTCGGTCTGCTCGGCCGGTTCGCGCACCTGCACCTCGACCGGGGACGCCGCCTGCGCCGGCGTCTGCAGCGGCGAGGCGAGCTGCTCGGCCGTGCCGGAGGCCACCGCGACGATCGGCGTGCCGACCGCGACCGTGTCCCCCTCCGCGACCAGCAGCTCGGCCACGGTGCCCGCGTACGGGGACGGCAGCTCGACGAGCGACTTCGCGGTCTCGATCTCGACGATCACCTGGTTCACGGCGACCGTGTCCCCCGCCGCGACCTTCCACGAGACGATCTCCGCCTCCGTGAGCCCCTCGCCGACGTCGGGCAGGGCGAAGTGGGATGTGGTCACATCTCTCCTAGTACGCGAAGGCGCGGTCGACGGCTTCGAGCACGCGATCCGCGTCGGGCAGGTGGAGCTTCTCGAGTCTGGCAGGGGGGAAGGGGATGTCGAAGCCCGCGACGCGCAGCACGGGCGCCTCGAGCGAGTAGAAGGACCGCTCGGTGATCCCCGCGGCCAGCTCGGCACCGATCCCGAGGAACCCGGAGGCCTCGTGGGCGACGACGGCACGGCCCGTCTTCTCGACGGAGGCGACGATGGGCTCCCAGTCGATCGGCGAGAGCGAGCGCACGTCGACCACCTCGAGGCTCCTGCCCTCCTCCGCCGCGATCTCCGCCGCGGTGAGCAGGACGCTCACCATCGGGCCATAGCCGATGAGCGTCGCGTCGGTGCCGGTCCGCACGACCCGGGAGGCGTGCAGCCCGACGGCGGGGCGCTCGAGGTCGACCTCGCCCTTCGGCCAGTAGCGACCCTTCGGCTCGAAGAACATGACGGGATCGTCGGAGGCGATCGCCTGCTGGATCATCCAGTAGGCGTCGTTCGGCGTGGAGGGGCTGACGACCCGCAGGCCGGCCGTGTGCGCGAACAGCGCCTCCGGACTCTCCTGATGGTGCTCGACCGCGCCGATGTGGCCACCGAACGGCACCCGGACGACGACGGGCATCGACAGGCGGCCCTCGTACCGGTTGGTCATCTTCGCCAGCTGCGAGGTGATCTGGTCGAACCCGGGGTAGATGAAGCCGTCGAACTGGATCTCGCACACGGGCCGGTAGCCGCGCATGGCGAGGCCGATGGCGGTGCCGATGATCCCGGACTCGGCGAGCGGGGTGTCGAACACGCGCCGCTCGCCGAACTCGGTCTGCAGCCCCTCGGTGACGCGGAACACGCCGCCCAGGGTGCCGATGTCCTCGCCCATGAGGAGGACGCGGTCGTTCTCGGCCAGCGCACGGCGGAGGCCGGCGTTCAGCGCCTTCACCATCGGCATCGCGGTCACGACGCGCCTCCGAACGACGCCTCGTACTGGGTGAGCCACTGGAACTGGCTCTCGGTCAGCGGATGCGGCTCGCTGTACACGTGCTCGAACATGGCGGACATCGGCGGGTCCGGCAGCTCGAGGGTGCGCCGGCGCACGTCCGCAGCGAGGTCGGCCGCCTCCGCATCGAGCCCGTCGATCACCTCGCGACCGACCCCCTCCGCTTCGAGGTGGTGCCGGAGGCGGAGGAGCGGATCGCGCTCGGACCACCACGCCAGCTCGTCCTCCGGCCGGTACTTGGTGGGGTCGTCGGAGGAGGTGTGCGCGCCGATGCGGTACGTCAGCGCCTCGATCAGCGCGGGCCCGCCTCCGGCTCGCGCCTCGTCGAGCAGGGTGCCGGTGACCGCGTAGGTCGCGAGCACGTCGTTGCCGTCGACGCGGATACCGGGCATCCCGAATCCGGAGGCGCGCTGAGCGAGCGGCACGCGCGACTGCCGTTCGACCGGCACGGAGATGGCCCAGTGGTTGTTCTGGATGAAGAACACCTGGGGCGTCGCGTAGCTCGCGGCGAAGACGAGCGCCTCGTTCGTGTCGCCCTGGGCCGTTGCGCCGTCGCCGAAGTAGACGAGCACGGCCTCGTCCCGCTCGAGGTCGCCGGTCCCGGCGGCACCGTCGAGCTGCACGCCCATCGCGTACCCGGTGGCGTGCAGCGTCTGCGACCCGATCACGAGCGTGTACAGGCGGAAGTTGCCGTTCTCGGCCGGATCCCACCCCCCGTGCGTCGTCCCGCGCAGGAGGCGGATGATCGCCATGGGGTCGAGCCCCCTGACCATGCCGACGGCGTGCTCGCGGTAGGCGGGGAAGATCGTGTCCTGCGCTCGCGCGGCCCGGGCCGAACCGACCTGCGCGGCCTCCTGGCCGTAGCTCGGCACCCAGAGCGCGAGATGCCCCTGCCGCTGCAGGTTCGCCGCCGCGACGTCGAACGCCCTGGTGCGCACCATGTCGGCCAGGAACCCCACGCGCTGCTCGAGCGGGACGGCGAGCGCCCGGTCGGCGAACGGCTCCGCCGCGGGGGTCGGTCGGATCCTGCCGTGCTGGTCGAGCACGCTCACCGTCTCGGAGGCTGAGGCCACCTGCGCTCCTCGTTCGTCGTGCGTCCGCGTCCGCGCCGCGTCCGCGCAGGCCCGCATGGCCGCCGGTCACGAGCCGGACGGCCCGCGCGATCACTGTATCCGTGGACAGTACCGAGCCGATCCGACGCGGCGACTGGAGCTCACCTCCAAAGCCGTCCCCGATCCGTGCACGCTTCCCACGATGCGCGCGGCCGCCCGGGATGTGATGCCCTGCGCGTTCGGAAGGCGTGGCTGCCATAGTGGACGGATGCGCAGGTTCGTCGTGCGGGCGGTCGTCAACGCGATCGCGCTGTGGCTCACGACCCTCCTGTTCTCCCTGCTCGGGCAGGCCGACGGCGTGCGCGTCGTGGCCTACCGGCCGAACGATCCGGTCGCGACGGTCCTCACCTTCCTGCTGCTCGGCATCATCTTCGGGCTCGTGAACGGCGTGCTCGGGACGGCCATCCGGATCGTCGCGTTCCCGCTGTACCTGCTCACGCTCGGGCTGATCTCCCTGATCGTGAACGGCCTGCTCTTCCTGCTCGTCGCCTGGATCAGCAGCGTCATCCACTTCGGGCTCGTCGTCGACGGGTTCTGGTGGGGCGTGCTGGGCGCGCTCGTGCTCGGCGTGATCGGCTGGGTCGTCGGGCTCATCCTCCGTCCGCTGTCCGGTCGGGACCAGACCTGACCCGACGCGCGCGCCACCGGGTGGCGTGCCCCGGCCCGCCGTCGAGGAACGGGGCGATGCGGTGCGAGAACGCCTGCACCCGGGCGTCGCCGCTCGCCTCCGCCGCTGCGAGCGTCCTCCGGTAGGCGCCGAGGTCGTGGGCGGGGAAGTCGACCGTCGCCGGTGAGGTCGGCACGCCGAACCCGCCGTCCGGCAGCGAGCGGCGCACCACGAGGCGGCGCAACCCCGCAGCACCGGAGACCGCGGTGCCGCCGAGCGCGGGGACGAGGTCCTCGTCGTGCTCGACGGCCAGCACCGGCACGTCGTCCGGCAGGGCGATCTGCCCGGTCGGTCCGCCCACCTGGACGACGCCCCCGACCGCGTACCCGCCGTCCTCGGCCACCCGGACGGCGTTCAGCGCGCCCTGCGAGTGGCCGACGAGCAGCACGGGGTCGTCGCGGCCGATCCCGGCCCGCGCCATGGCGGTGAGCACCGCGCGCTCGGAGTCGCTCTCGCGATGCGCGACGCCGAGCACGTCGGAGGCGAGATCGAACGGCTCGTCCCCGCTGTCCCGTGCGAAGGTCACGGTGCCGGCGATGTACACGATCCAGCGCGGACCGCCCGGACCCTCGTAGCGCTCGATGCGGACCTGCCCGGCCGGCTCGTGGCCGTCGGGCAGCCGGTCGAGCAGGTCGACCAGGCGCCACGGGGATCGGACGTCCCGCTGCGTCGTGCGGGTCACGGCGAGCGGACCGCCCGCCGGGGTCAGGAGCAGGGCGGCGAGCACCGCCGCGATGTCCTCACGGCCGTACGGCCCCGCGGCGTCGTCGACGAGCACGTCCCGCGTCGTCTCGGTCAGCAGCGCTCCGCGGATCCCGTCGTCGAGCGAGGACAGCACCAGCGCGAGCGCTCTCAGGAGGACCGGGTCGCTCTGCGGCGCGAACCGCCCCGTCTCCGCCGTGCGCTGCAGCGTGCGGACCGCGACCAGGCCGCCGGCGAGCAGCACGACGTCGGTGCCGACGAGCAGGGCGCCGAGCGGCCCGAACGCGCATGCGACGACGCGCAGCGTGAATCCCGTGACCGCGGCGAGCGCGGCCGCGACGTCGCGCTGGCCGTCGAGGATCAGGTGCTCGACGGCGCCGTACCGGAGGCTCGCCGTCTCGAGCCCCGCGGCGACCGTCGCCGCCTGCCGTCTCGCGCGCTGCAGGAGGACGACGGCGTCATCGGCGTGCCGCTGCCTGGCGACGCCGACCACGAGGCCTGCGCACACGGCCGCCCTCGCGGCGAGCCCCGCGAGCTGGTGCTCGGCCGCCGCAAGGGTCCTGGCGGCGACGACCATGGCGTCGGTCTCCACCGCGATGGTGCCCCCGCCGCTCACCGACGGTCCGCTCCCACCGGGGTCGCGACCGCCGCTCATCGCGCCGCTCTCGCGGCGGCGAGCGCGACGGCGACCGCTCCCAGGAGCTCGTCGAGCTCGCGCACCGCCCGCGTGTACTCGGCCGCGGTGAGGGACTGCCAGCCGGGCAGGTCCGGCGACGGCAGCCGCACCTCCCGCACGAGTCGCTCGAGGATCGCGAGCTCGAGCGCGTCCGTGTCCGTCGCCGCATCCGAGGGGGAGGAGGGGATCACGCCGGAATGGTGCAGCAGCGCGGTCTCCCGCGGGGCGCCGAAGCCGGGATCGGCCCTGTGGAGGACGGGACCTCCTGCCCTGTGGAGAATGGGACGTCCCGAAGGAGGCCCGATGACCGACCTGGCCGACCAGCCGCTGTCCCCGCTCGACGGGCGGTATCGCGCCGCCACCGCGTCGCTCGCCGCCCACCTCTCCGAGGCGGGGCTGAACCGGGCACGGGTCCACGTCGAGGTGGAGTGGCTCATCGCGCTCACCGACGCGGGCGTCGCCGACACCCGGCCGCTCGAGCCCGGGCAGCGCGCCGCGCTGCGTGAGCTCGTCACCGGGTTCGGCGCTGAGGAGGTCGCCGAGCTCGCCCGTCACGAGGCGGTGACGAGGCACGACGTGAAGGCGGTCGAGTACTTCCTGCGGGACCGCCTCGACGCGCTCGGGCTCGGCGCGCTCGCCGAGCTGGTCCACTTCGCGTGCACGAGCGAGGACATCAACAACCTCGCGGTCGCCCTGACGGTCCGCTCCGCGGTGCAGGAGGTGTGGCTCCCGGCCTTCGACGCCGTCCTCGACCGCCTCCGGGCGCTCGCGATCGACTGGGCCGACGCGCCCATGCTCGCGCGCACCCACGGGCAGCCCGCGACGCCGACCACGATGGGCAAGGAGCTGGCGGTGTTCGTGCACCGGCTGGCGCGGCTGCGCGACCGCATCCTCGCCGTCGAGATCACCGGGAAGGCAAACGGGGCGAGCGGCGACTTCGCCGCCCATGTGGTCGCCGCGCCCGACGTCGACTGGGAGGCCCTCACCAGCGCCTTCGTGACGGGGCTCGGTCTCGTGTGGAACCCCCTCACGACACAGATCGAGTCGCACGACTGGCAGGTCGAGCTGTACGGCCGCATCGAGCACGCCGGCGGCGTGCTGCACAACCTCTGCACCGACGTCTGGATGTACATCGCCGAGGGCTACCTCATCCAGGTGCCGCAGGCCGGTGCGACGGGCAGCTCGACGATGCCGCACAAGGTCAACCCGATCCGGTTCGAGAACGCGGAGGCGAACCTGGAGCTCGCCGAAGGGGTGCTCGGCACCCTCCGGCGGACCCTCGTGACCTCGCGGTGGCAGCGCGACCTCACCGACTCGACCACGCAGCGCAACATCGGGGTCGGACTCGGTCACGGGCTCGTCGCGCTCGACAACCTCCGCCGCGGCCTGCACGAGATCGACCTCGACCGGGCCCGGCTGCTCGCCGACCTGGAGGCGAACCAGGAGGTGCTCGGCGAGGCGATCCAGACGGTCGTGCGGGCCGAGATCGTCGCGGGCCGCAGCGCGGCGACGAACCCCTACGAGCTCGTCAAGGCGCTCACCCGCGGCAAGCGGGTCACCGCTGAGCGCCTGCGCGAGTTCGTCGGCGAGCTCGGCCTCGAGGAGGCCGCGGCGGCCCGGCTCGCTGCGCTGACCCCGGCCACGTACACCGGGCTCGCGGAGCACCTCGTGGACCACGTGCGCTGACGTCGCGGCCGGGTCCGCGGGGTCCGTGCACGGATCGCCGACCTGCCCCTGCATTCCCTGTCACCCGACATCTGGGGGCCGCGTCGGCGAAACGGTTCAGCCACGATTGGAACGTGACCAACCAGCCGGGCCCGACCGCCCTCCTCCGCCGCCCCGCGGAGCTGCTCTACGCGGCCATGCGCAACCGGCGGAGGACCCTCCCGCGACCCCTCGACCTGCCCTGGGTCCGTACCGGAGACGGGGACGCGCTGCGGTTCCTCTTCATCGGGAGCGGACTGGCGCACGGGTGGGGCGTCTCGAGCCACCGGCTCGGCCCCACCGGCGAGCTGGCTCGCGCGATCCGGGCCATCACCGGCACCGCGTGCGAGGTGGAGTTCGTGGGCGACGAGACGATGAGCGCCGCGACCGCGGTCGACTGGCTGGCCGACCGCGCGGATGCCACGTTCCAGGGCGCGATCGTCGCCATCGGCGCCAACGACGCCATGCGGCTGACGCCCGTCGCCGAGTGGGGGGCGCGCCTCGTCAACCTGCTCAACGTGCTGCAGTCGGGGCTGCCCGCCGGCGCTCCGGTGGTGCTCGTCGGCATCCCGGACGTGCACGTGCCGAACCGGGTCCGCTCGCTCAACCCGATCGCGCACCGGCATGCACGCCGGCTGGACAAGGTCGCGCACCGGCTCGCCGCCGTCCGGGCGGACGTCACCTACCTGGCCGCGCCGCGGCTCGCCCGCTTCATCGGGCAGCGCGCGGGCGGCGACCTCTACGCGGCGTTCACACTCCCGATCGCCGCCGCCGTCGCCTCAGCCGTCCGGCACGCGCGCGTCACGACCAGCCCGTTCGTGCGCGCCGAGCGCTTCGACCGACCAGAGGTGCGCGCCATCGTGGAGCGCGGCAGGGAGCAGGACCTCACGGAGCTGCACGCCATCGTGCTGCGCGCGGCCGCCGAGTTCCGGGTGACGGAGGCGATGGTCTCCCTCCTCGACGGCGACCGCGCCTGGCACGTCGCGAACACCGGATCGGCCCCCGTCGCGATGCCCCGCGCGCTCAGCTACTGCGAGACCGTCGTCGCCACCGGCGAGGCGCTGATCGTCGAGGACTCCACCAGGGATCCCCGCTTCTCGGAGAACGCGTTCCTCGAGCTGGTGCACTCGCAGTTCTACGCCGGCGTCCCCGTCCACGCCGAGGACGGCACGGTCATCGGCAGCATGTGCGTGAACAACGGCTTCCCCCGCGCTGCCGAGAGCATCGACCTGGAGCGCCTGCGCGAGTACGCGGTCGAGGTGGAGGCGGTCATCCGCCGCGCGACCGCCGCCGCCGGCTGGCTCGACCCGGCGCTCGCGACCTGATCGGGGTCGGCGACCGCTCAGCGACGCTTCCTCGGCGGCCGCTCCCGGTCGAGCACGGGCACGTCCGGGTCGTGCGGCTGCTGCTCGCCTGCGGCGAGCGAGAGCATCGCCAGCACGAGCAGCGCCGCGATGAACGCGATGCCCGCGAGGATCAGCGCGCCGTCGAGCGACCGGCTGCCGATGAGGGTGATCACGCCGGCGAACACGCCGAGCACGGCGGCCATCCCGACCAGCTCGAGCGGCTTCATCCTGGCGCGCAGCGACGGGCGGCTCACGCGCGCCCGCTCCTGCGTCGGAGGTTCGCGGCCGAGATGCCCAGGTAGACGGCCACCACGGCCCCCCACGCACCGAGGACGCCGACCGCCAGCAGCGGGTCGGAGTGCAGCACGGCGAGCACGACGCCGACCAGCACCTGCAGGCCGCCGACGACCACCGCGTCCCCGCTCAGCTCGGCCCGCTCGGAGCGGAGCAGCCCGCCGATGATCTCGAGCGCCCCGACCAGGAGGAACACGACGGCCTCGACCGGGCTGAGCAGCCCGCCGCCGGCCGCGATGCCCGTCAGGGCGACGACGCCGCCCACGAGGGAGACCGCGGCGCGGGCGAGCACCATCGCGCGGCCGGCGCGGCTCCAGGCCAGGCCGGTCACGCAGACGGCGAGCACGACACCCTGGAGCAGGAGGAATCCGCCGAGGACCCCCAGCCCGAACCGCCCCGGCGCGCTGTGGTCGAGGCCGAAGGTGACGGCCACCGCAGGCACCGCGGCGACCACCGCCCTGGCGGCGACCGCGATCGGCGTGGTGACCGCCGACCGATGGGGTCTCGTCGTCGTGCTCACAGGCTCCTCCAGACCCGAGCGCGCGGGCCGAGGGTCAAGGGTACGGTGCGCTGCGCGGGTCAGACGGCGGCGATGTCCGCGAAGCGCGAGTAGCGGCCGTGGAAGGCGACCGTGACGGTGTCCGTGGGGCCGGCGCGGTGCTTGGCCACGATCAGGTCGGCATCCGGGTTCGGCTGGTCCCGGTCGTACGCGCTCTCGCGGTGGAGCAGGATCACGATGTCCGCGTCCTGCTCGATCGAGCCGGACTCGCGGAGGTCGGAGAGCGCGGGACGCTTGTCGGCCCGCTGCTCCGGCCCGCGGTTCAGCTGCGACAGCGCGATCACGGGCACGTCGAGCTCCTTCGCGAGCAGCTTCAGCGCACGCGAGAACTCGCTGATCTCCTGCTGCCGGCTCTCGACGCGCTTGCCGCTCGACATCAGCTGCAGGTAGTCGATGACGATGAGCTTCAGCCCGACCTTCTGCTTGAGCCTCCGGCACTTCGCCCGGATCTCGACGAGGGTCATGTTCGGGCTGTCGTCGATGTACAGCGGCGCGTCGTTGATGCGGCCGCGGGTGGCGGCGATCTTCGTCCAGTCGTCCGCGCTCAGGCGGCCCTTCCGCATGTCCTGCATCGAGATCGTCGCCTCGGCCGCCATGAGCCGCATCGCGATCTCGCTCTTGCCCATCTCGAGCGAGAAGAAGATCGTCGGCATGTGGGCCTTCACGCTCGCGTTGCGCGCGAGATCGAGGGCCAGGGTCGACTTCCCCATGGCGGGGCGGGCGCCCACGATGATCATCTGCCCGGGGTGCAGCCCGTTCGTCAGCTCGTCGAGCTGACGGAACCCGGTCGGCACGCCCGTGAGCTCGCCGTCCCTGCCGCTCGCCGCCTCCATCTCGTCGATGGCGATCGTCACCGCCTCGGACAGCGGCGCGTAGTCCTCCGTCGCCGACTCGCGCGCGATGCCGAACACCTCGGCCTGCGCCTGGTTCAGCAGGTCCATCGCGTCGCCCTGCGCCTCGTAGCCGAGGTGCGCGATGTGGGTGCCCGCCTCGACCAGGCGCCGCAGCACGGCCTGCTCGGCGACGATCTGCGCGTAGTACCCGGCGTTCGCCGCCGTGGGCACGATGTTCGTGAGGGTGTGCAGGTAGGCCTCGCCACCGGCCCGCTGCACGTCGCCCGTGCGGGCGAGCTCGTCGCCGACGGTGATCGCATCGGTCGGCTCGCCCCGCGAGTAGAGGCTCAGGATCGCCTGGAAGATGACCTCGTGCTTCGGCAGGTAGAAGTCGGCCCCGACGACGACCTCGAGCACGTCGGCGACCGCGTCGGTCGACAGCAGCATGCCGCCGATCGCGCTCTGCTCGGCGAGCAGGTTGTGCGGGGGGACCCGCTCCTGCTTCCGGGTCGCCTGCTCGTCCCAGGGACCGCTCTCGACGTCCCACTCCGTCATCGACATGCCGACTCGACTCCCCCCTCACGCGTCTCGCGCGGCTGCTCCGCCACCCGCGTCCACCGTGGTCTAGCACCGGGCGAGGACATCGCTCGGCCGGTCCGGTGAACCTACGCGACGGCCTGTGCACGGGGGTGTGGACGACGCGCTGGGGAACCGGTTGTACCCATGTGGAGAGCCTGTGGACAGCGACGCCTCCACGAACCTGAGCAACACCTAGAAACGGCTTCTGATCAGGTATGGAAGAGTGCACAGGTCAACCTGGGGATAACTCGTCCGCGCGGATCGGGGACATCGCGCGCTCGGCGTGTCGGGCCACGGACGGGTCGTCGATCGTCTCCCACGCAGACCATCGGGAACGCCGAACGGCGCCGACCCCGAAGGGATCGGCGCCGTCAGCGCAGCGGGGTCGTCAGCGCTTGCCGACGACCTCCAGGGTGAGGGACGCGGTCACGTCCTCGCGGAGTCGGACGGTCGCCTCGTGGGTGCCCGTCGAGCGCACCGGCGCGGCGAACTCCACCGTGCGGCGGTCGATCGGGCCGAGGCCCGCCTCCGCCACCGCGTCGGCGACGTCCGCCGTCGAGACCGAGCCGAACAGGCGGCCGGCCTGGCCCGTGCGGACCGAGATCCGGACCGGCTGGGCCTCGAGACGCGCCTTCACGGCCTGCGCCTCCTCCAGGGACGCGGCGGCGCGCGCGGTGCGGGCCTTCGCGATCTGGTCGACCTGCTTCTGGCCGCCGCGGGTCCAGCCCGTGGCGAGGCCCTGCGGGACGAGGTAGTTGCGGGCGTACCCGCCCTTGACCTCGACGATGTCGCCCGCGCTGCCGAGGCCGGAGACCTCGTGCGTCAGGATCAGCTTCGTGGTTGCCATGTGGTCAGCCCCCGATCAGCGGCCGGAGCCGGAGTAGGGGAGCAGCGCCATCTCACGCGCGTTCTTCACCGCGCGGGCGATGAGCCGCTGCTCCTGCACCGAGACGCCGGTGATGCGGCGGGCGCGGATCTTGCCGCGCTCCGAGATGAACTTGCGCAGGGTGGCGACGTCCTTGTAGTCGATCACCCCGACCTTGATGCGCTTCGCGGGAGCCACGGTCTTCCCGGGCTTGCTCCGCGGCTTGCGGCTGTCGCCGCGCGACTTGCCTGCCATGTCGTTGTCCTTACGTGAGAAGTAGATGAAGAGTTGAGATCAAGACCGCCGTCAGCCGAGCGCGCGTTCAGCGCGCCGGTACGGCACAGGCTTCGATCCGCTCGCGGATCGAAGACCATGAACTCAGAAGGGGGTCTCGTCGTCGTAGGCGCCGGGGGTGCTCCACCCGTCGTTGCCGCCGCCCGAGCCGCCGGAGGGCGCGCCCCACGGGTCGTCCTGCGGCTGCGACTGCGGACGGCCTGCGCCACCGCCGCCACCACCGACCTGGCCGCGGCCACCGCCGCCACCACCGCTCGCGCGGGTGACCTGGGCGGTCGCGTACCGGAGCGAGGGGCCGATCTCGTCGACCTCGAGCTCGATCGAGGTGCGGTTCTGCCCCTCGCGGTCCTGGTAGCTGCGCTGCCTGAGGCGACCGGATGCGATGACCCGGGAGCCCTTCGTCAGCGAGCCGGCCACGTGCTCCGCGAAGTCGCGCCACACGCTCGCGCGGAGGAACAGCGCTTCGCCGTCCTTCCACTCGTTGCTCGCGCGGTCGAACGTGCGCGGCGTCGAGGCGATCGTGAAGTTCGCGACCGCGAGGCCGTTCTGCGTGTACCGGAGCTCCGGGTCGGCGGTCAGGTTGCCGACGACCGTGATGATGGTCTCGCCCGCCACGGCCGACTACCTCGCGGTGGCGGGACGGGGCGCGCGGGGACCACGCGAACCGCGCTCGGGGCGCTCACCGCGCTCCGGACGAGGCTCACCGGCGTTGTCGTTGGGCTTGCCGATGCGGGCGACCGCCTCGTCGGCGCGCAGCACCTTCGTGCGGAGCACCGCCTCGGACAGCCCCAGCTGCCGGTTCAGCTCCTGCGTCGCGGCGCTCGTCGCGGTCAGGGCGACGACGGCGTAGATGCCTTCGGTGTGCTTGTCGATCTCGTACGCCAGCCGGCGACGGCCCCACAGGTCGACGTTGTCGACCGTGCCACCGCTGTCGCGGATGACACCGAGGAACCGGTCCAGGCTGGGCGCGACGGTCCGCTCGTCGATGCTCGGGTCCAGGATGACCATGAGCTCGTACTTCTGCGTCACTACCCCACCTCCTCTGGTCTGAACGGCCACGGACGATCCGTGGCAGGAGGGTGTGAACCGTGCCGCGGGCATGCTGACGCCGCCCGGGCAACCGCAACAGCGTAGCCCATGCGGACCAGCGCGCGTTTTGAAGGGGTTCCGGGCCTGGCTGGGACACAGCGTGCGTTTTGAAGGGGTTTCGGCGCAGGTCGACCCGAACGCTTCAGGGCTTCGACGCCGAAACCCCTTCAAAACGAAGGGCTCAAGAGGTTCGGGAGCTCCACCACGCCTTGAGGCGACGCTCGGCCTCCTCCGGCCCGAGCGGCCCCTCCTCCATCCGGAGGTCGAGGAGGTGGCGGTACGCGGCGCCCACATCCGGCCCGGGGCGCAGCCCGAGAATGCGCATGATCGACTCGCCGTCGAGGTCGGGCCGGATGGCGTCCAGCTCCTCCTGCGCCTGCAGCTGCTCGATGCGCCGTTCGAGATCGTCGTAGGCGGCCGCGAGGCGACGCGCCTTCCGCTCGTTCCTCGTCGTGACGTCCGCCCTGGTGAGGATGTGCAGTTGCGGCAGCAGCTCGCCCGCGTCGCGCACGTAGCGCCGCACCGCCGAGTCCGTCCACGCCCCCTCGCCGTAGCCGAAGAACCGCTGGTGCAGCTCGATCAGCTTCGTGATGCGGTCGACCTCCGCGTTCGGGAAGCGCAGCGCCTTCAGCCGCTTGCGCGCCAGCTTGGCCCCCACCACGTCGTGGTGATGGAACGTCACGACCCCGCCCGGCTCGAAGCGTCGCGTCGCCGGCTTCCCGATGTCGTGGAGGAGGGCGGCGAAGCGCAGCACCACGTCCGGCGCCTGCCCGGGGAAGCGGTCGTGCTCGAGGTCGATCGCCTGCTGGAGCACCTGGAGCGAGTGCTGGTACACGTCCTTGTGCCGGTGCTCGCCGTCGCGGGTGAGCCGGAGCGACGGGAGCTCGGGCAGCACGCGGTCGGCCAGGCCCGTCTCGACGAGCAGCTCGAGCCCGGCGGTGGGCCGGTCGGTGGAGACGAGCTTCACGAGCTCCTCCCGCACCCGCTCCTGCGAGACCACGTCGATCCTCGGGGCCAGGGCGGTCATCGCCCGCCTGCCCTCGTCGTCGAGCTCGAAGCCGAGCTGCGCGGTGAAGCGCGCGGCCCGCAGCATCCGCAGCGGGTCCTCGTCGAACGATTCGACGGCGGGGGAGGGCGTCGTCAGCCTCCGGTCCACGACCGCCGCGATGCCGTCGGTCGGGTCGACGATCGCGAGCGACGGCAGGCGCACCGCGACGGCGTTCACGGTGAAGTCGCGCCGGCGCAGGTCGCCGTCGAGGGTGTCGCCGAACACCACCTCCGGCTTCCGCGACGACGGCACGTACTCGTCGCGCCGGTACGTCGTCACCTCGACGGAGTCGCCCGCCACCCGCACGGCGACGGTCCCGAAGGCGCGCCCGACGTCCCACATCGCGGACGCGATCGGTCGCAGCACCGCCGCGGACTCCTCCGGCCGCGCGGACGTGGTGAGGTCGATGTCGGTGACCTGCCGATCGATGAGCGCGTCGCGGACCGGACCCCCGACCAGCGCGATCTCGTGCCCGGCGGAGGTGAAGGCCTCGACCACGCGGCGGACCGACTCCCGTTCGGCGAGCGCCGTCAGCCGAGGCGCGGCGGCAGCCACGGGATGCATGGCACCAGCCTATGGAGGTGGGCGCGGCATCCCCCGACCGGGGGAGGGCTTCCGTACACTCGCCCGCATGTCGGAGCCCCTCACCCGCGTGCCCGACACGGGTCGGTGACGGGCCGCCGCACGCTGGCCGCCGTGCTCGCCGCGAGCGTGCTCGCCGCGCTCGGCGTCACGTCCGGGGTCGGCGACGCACCGGCGTCGGCGGCCACCGCCTCGGCATCGATCGTGGTCGCGCCGGACAGCGCGGGCGGCGTCCGCTCCGGCACGGACCTCGGCGTGACGGTCACCGTGACGAACGACGGCACCGAGGCGCTGCCCACCGGCAGGATCGCGCTGTCGCTGGACAAGGCGCCCGTCGCCAGCACCGACTACCTCCTCGGCAAGATCCAGCATCCGGATCAGGTGCTCCTCGGGTACCTCGCGGACGGCGCGACGTCGGCGGTCCCGCGGCTCGCCACCGGGTCGACGGCCTCGGTGCACGTGACGCTGAAGGCCGACGTGCTCTCGAGCATCCTGAGCAGCGCGTCCGGCGCGCGGCTGCTCTACGCGCGCTACCGATCGGACGACGGCGCCGTGCAGACCGTCGCGGACTCGTCGGTCGTCCGCGTCGCCTCCGGCTCGCACGCGGCGGTCGGCCTCGACACGATCGTGCCGGTGCTCGCACCCGCGGGTTCGACGGGTGTCGTGGACGTGAGCACCCAGGAGGCGCTGGTCGCGCCGAACGGCGCCTGGGGCTCGGCCCTCCGGGCGGCCGAGGCGGACCCCGGCGCCGCGATCGCGCTCGACCCCGAGGTGATCGCCTCGGTCCGGATCGCCGGAGCCGCAGCCCCTGCCGACGTCCGGACGTTCCTCGACCGGCTCGGCGGGCTCCCGAACGAGTTCCTCCGCCTCCCCTACGCGGACACCGACCTCACCCTGGCGCAGGCGGCCGGCTCGCGGAGCGACCTGAACCCCTCGAGCTTCGCCGGGGTGACGCTCGCGACCGCCACGACCGGACCGACCCCCGCGCCGACAGCGACCGCGAGCCCCTCGGCGAGCGCAGCCGACCTGACCGCCTGGAACTGGTCCGACCGCAAGGTCGCGTGGCCCGTCCCGGGGACGAGCGGCGCGAGCGACCTGACGCGGTTCGCCGCCGCGGGCGACCAGGTCCTCCTGTCCACCGACGACCTCGTCGACACCTCCGCCCGCCGCACCGCCGGACCCCTCGCCCGGATCGGCGCGGCCGGCGTCCTCGTCTCCGACGCCGCGGTGTCCTCCCTGCTGTCCGACGCGAGCGCGAACGGCGTGGCCGGCGACTCGGCGCTCGCCACCTTGAACGGCATGCTCGCGACCGCCGCGGTCTCCGGCGAGACGACCACGCTGCTCGCCACGGTCGGCCGGTCCGCGGACACGACCAGGCTCGACCGGGTGCTGCGCACGCTGCGCGGCGAGTCCTGGGTGCGGACCGGATCGCTCGCGGACCTCGGCTCGGTCCGCACCGCACCGGTCGTCCGGCTGCGCACGTCGACGATCGCGGCGTCCAGGACGGCCACCGCGCGCTCCCTGCTCGCCGGCGAGCAGCGGGTCCAGCAGCTCGGCAAGGCGGTCACCGCGCACCCGGACACGGTGACCGCGCCGCAGCGGCTCGCCCTGCTCGGCGCACTCTCCTCGGCCTGGCGAGGCCAGGACGATCGCTGGCAGGCGGTCGCCTCCTCCGTGGAGCAGGGGTTCACCCACCTGGTCGGCCTCGTCCGCCTCGCCGAGGGATCGGAGAGCAACGCGATCGGCGCCGACGGCACGCTGCGGGTGACGGTGCTGAACGGGCTCCCCGAGCCGGTGGCGGTGATCGTCCGGGCGTCGGCGAGCAACGGCAAGCTCCAGTTCGACGACGCCTCCGCCTCCGTCGCCGTGCCGGCATCCGGGCAGAACCAGGCGAAGCTCACCTATCGGTCGATCACCAACGGCGCGACCGACGTCTCGCTCACGCTCAGCACCGCTGACGGCACCCTGCTCGACCGGGGCCAACGGCAGTTCACCGTCTCGGCGGGCTTCGACACGCTCGTCGCGGTCGTGCTGCTCGCGGCGCTCGCGCTTCTGCTCGGGCTCGGCGTCTACCGGAACATCGCCAGGCGCCGCAACCCGCGCCAGGAGGCGTCGTCGTGAGCACCGGCGTCGGGCGCGCGAGCGCACTGCTCGCGTCCGGGACGATCGTCTCCCGGCTCCTCGGGTTCGCGCGCACGTTTCTCCTGACGATCGTGCTGAGCGGCCAGAGCACGGTGATCGGGAACGCGCTCACGCTCTCGACCCAGATGCCGACGAGCCTCTACGCGCTCATCGGCGGCGGGCTCGTCAGCGCGGTGCTCGTGCCACAGACGATCCGGGCCAGCCGGGGGGCGGACGGCGGCGTGGCCTACGTCAACAAGCTCCTGACCATCGCGATCGTGACGATCGGTACCCTCACGGTCGTCCTCACGATCGGCGCGCCGCTCGTGATGCACCTGACCGCGAGCAACGCCGCCACGTATGCGGTCGCAGTGCCGTTCGCCTACTGGTCGATGCCGCAGATCTTCTTCCTGGGCATGTACGCCGTGCTCGGCGAGGTGCTGAACGCGCGCAAGCGGTTCGGTGCGTACACCTGGGCGCCGGTCGCGAACAACGTGGTCGCGCTCGGGACACTCGGGCTGTTCCTCGCCGCGTTCGGCGCGGTGCCGAAGCTCGCCTCGGACCCCCTGCCACCCGCGCAGTCGTTCGTGCTCGCCGGCGGCGCCACCCTCGGGCTCGCCGTGCAGGCGCTGACCCTGGTGCTCGTCTGGCGGCGCGCCGGGCTCCGGTTCCGTCCCGACTTCCGCTGGCGCGGGGTGGGCCTGCGCGCGACCGGGCAGGCAGCGGGGTGGACCTTCGCGATGCTCGTCCTCACCCAGGCGGCGGGCTTCCTCCAGAGCCTGGTCGCCGACACGGCCAGCCAGCCGGGCGTCGCGTCGAACTTCGCGCTGTCGAACGCCTGGCTCCTCTTCATGCTGCCGCACTCGATCATCACGGTCTCGCTCGCGACCGCGTTCTACCCCCGGATGAGCGAGCACGCGGCCGAGGGGGACATCGGCGCCGTCCGCGACGATCTCAGCACCGCCCTCCGCGCGGTGCTGCTCGTGATGGGGCTGGCGACCGCCGTCCTGCTGGGCGCCGCGCTGCCCGCGAGCGCGATCTTCAGCCACGCCGCCGCAGAGGCCGGCGCGACTGCGCCAGTGCTCATCGGCTATGTCGTCGGCCTGCTGCCGTTCACCGCCCTCTACCTCGTGCAGCGGGCGTTCTACGCGCTCGGTGACACCCGCACACCGTTCCGATTCACCCTCGCGCAGCTCGTCGTCGTCGTGCCGGGCATCCTCCTGTGCCTCCTCCTGCCCGCCGCCTGGATCGCAGCGGCCATCGCGCTCGTGATCTCGATCGGCGGCACGGTACAGCTCGTGGTCGCGGTCGTCCTGCTCAGGCGCCGCATCGGCCCGCTGCTCGACCCGCACCTCGCCGGAGCGCTCCGCCGGCTCGCCATCGCGGGCGTCCCCGCCCTCGCAGTAGGGCTACTCGTGCTCTGGAGCATCGGAGGCTTGACCAACGGCTGGCCGGTCTCCTCCAGCATCGGCGGGATCCTCGGCGCCGCGATCGTCGCGCTGGCCTGCGCAGTGGTCTACGTCGCCGTGCTCGCCGCCCTCCGCGCCCCGGAGATCGCCCTCGCGGCCGGCCTCGTCCGCGCCCGCCTCCGCCGCTGAGCACGACAGCAGGACCCAGCACCATGAGCAGGACGGAGACGCGCGCTCCGTCCTGCGATCGGTGCTGAGTCCTGCTCAAGGACTCACGGCTCGCTGCCTGGCGGGCGCTGCCTCGCCCGGAATAGGGCGCCGACGGCTACCGTTTCACCCTCCGTGATCGTGGACGAGGAGCGAGACATGCGGCAGGTCATCATCATCGGCTCGGGCCCCGCGGGGTACACGGCCGCGATCTACGCCGCCCGCGCCCAGCTGGCACCGCTGCTCATCGCGAGCTCCGTCGAGGCCGGCGGCGAGCTCGTGAACACCACCGAGGTCGAGAACTTCCCCGGCTTCCCCGAGGGGATCATGGGCCCGGACCTGATGGAGAACATGCGGCTGCAGGCCGAGCGGTTCGGCACGGAGATCGTGCTCGAGGACGCCACCGCGGTCGAGCTCGACGGCGACGTGAAGCGCGTCCACGTGGGTCAGGGCAAGTCGCACAAGGTCTACGAGGCCCTCACGGTGATCGTCGCGTCCGGCTCCGCGTACCGGAAGCTCGGCGTGGAGGGCGAGGAGCGCCTCTCCGGTCACGGCGTCTCGTGGTGCGCCACCTGCGACGGCTTCTTCTTCCGCGGCAAGGAGATCGCGGTCGTGGGCGGAGGCGACTCGGCGATGGAGGAGGCGACCTTCCTCACGCGGTTCGCGTCGAAGGTGCACCTGATCCACCGCGGTGACACGCTGCGCGCGTCGAAGATCATGCAGGAGCGCGCCAAGGGCGACCCGAAGATCGAGTTCCAGTGGAACGCGAAGATCGACGAGATCCAGGGCGGATCGCTTGTCGACGGCGTGCGTCTCACCTCCACGAACGGCGGCGAGGACAAGCACCTCCCCCTCGACGGCGTGTTCATCGCGATCGGCAACGACCCGCGCACCGACCTCGTGAAGGACCAGCTCGAGCTCACCCCCGAGGGCACCATCAAGGTCGACGGGCGTTCCTCCCGCACCTCGATCGCGGGCGTCTTCGCCGCGGGCGACGTCATCGACCCGACGTACCGGCAGGCCGTGACCGCGGCCGCCTCCGGCACGGTCGCGGCGCTCGACGCCGAGCACTACCTCGCGGCGCTCCCAGCCGACCTGCTCAGCCGCGCGAAGGGCGACGCCACGCCGGGCGAGGCCCCCGCGTCCGGCGCGACGTTCACGCCGGACGGCGAACTGGTCGGCCGGGCGTAGAGTTCCCCTCCGTCCCTCGTCTTCATCACAAGGAGTGATCAGCGCGATGCGCGAAGTGACCGATGCGACCTTCGAGCAGGAGGTCCTCAAGTCGGACAAGCCTGTGCTCGTGGACTTCTGGGCGGCCTGGTGCGGCCCCTGCCGTCGGGTGGGCCCCGTGCTGATGGAGATCGCCGAGGAGCACGCGGACAAGATCTCGATCGTCAAGCTCAACGTCGACGAGAACCCCGAGACGGCGATGAAGTACCAGATCACGTCGATCCCGGCGATGAAGCTCTACTCGGGCGGCGAGGTCGTGAAGACGGTCATCGGCGCGAAGCCGAAGCCCGCCATCGAGGCGGACCTCGCCTCCGTCCTGGCCTGACAGCCCCCTCCCAGAACCGGCCGTTCCGCCGCACCGCGGCAGCACGGATCCAGGGCGGGGGCCAGCACCCCGGCAGGACGAATCGCCTTCAGCAGGACGAACCGTCGTCATGGATCCCTCCTGCCCCCGTGCACTCGTCCTGCTGAAGCACTCCCGCCTAGGACAATCGACGTGAGCGACCTCCGCCCGACCGGCACCGATCTCGACCCGTGGCTCGCCACGTACGCCGATCGAGCTTCGGGGCTGGCCGCCAGCGAGGTTCGCGCCCTCTTCGCCGTCGCATCGCGTCCGGAGGTGGTCTCCCTCGCCGGCGGCATGCCGTACGTCCGCGCGATCTCGCGCGAGTCCGTCGCCGGCGCCATCGACCGGATGCTGCTCGCGAACGCGCCGGCCGCGCTCCAGTACGGGTCCGGGCAGGGGCTCCCGCGCCTCCGCGAGCACATCGTCGAGGTGATGGCGGAGGAGGGCATCAGCGCCTCCCCGGACGACGTGATCACCACGACCGGCTCCCAGCAGGCGATCGACCTCGTCACGAAGCTGTTCATCGATCCGGGCGACGTGATCCTCGCCGAGGGGCCGAGCTACGTGGGGGCGCTCGGCGTCTTCAAGTCGTACCAGGCGCAGGTGGTCCACCTCCCGATGGACGCGGACGGCCTGGTGCCGGAGGTGCTCGAGGCCGCGATCCTCGAGCAGCGGGCGCTCGGCAGGACCGTGAAGTTCCTCTACACGATCCCGAACTTCCACAACCCCGCCGGCGTGACGCTCTCGGCCGAGCGACGGCCTCGGGTCGTCGAGATCTGCCGGCGACTCGAGGTGCTGATCGTCGAGGACAACCCCTACGGGCTGCTCTGGTTCGACGCGCCGCCTCCCCCTCCGCTGCAGACGCTGAACCCGGACGGCGTCGTCTACCTCGGTTCGTTCTCCAAGACCTTCGCACCGGGGTTCCGGGTGGGGTGGGCCGTCGCGCCCCACGCGATCCGGGAGAAGCTGGTGCTCGCGGCGGAGTCGGCGATCCTGTCGCCATCCAGCTTCACGCATTACCTCATCGCCGAGTACCTGGAGACCGTCGACTGGCGCGCGCAGGTCGACCGGTTCCGGGCCGTCTACCGCGAACGCCGCGACGCGATGCTCGCCGCCCTGCAGACGCATCTCCCGAACCTCACCTGGAACGAGCCGAACGGCGGCTTCTACATCTGGGTCGGGCTCCCGGAGGAGCTGCACTCGAAGCAGATGCTGCCCAGGGCGGTGCGGGAGCTGGTGGCCTACACACCCGGCACCGGCTTCTACGCCGACGGCTCGGGCGGCCGGGAGATGCGGCTGTCCTTCTGCTATCCCACGCCCGAGGACATCGCGGTGGGCATCCAGCGGCTCGCGACCGTCGTGAACGGGGAGCTCGAGCTCGTCCGGGCGTTCGCGGGCACCGGATCCCTCGCTCCCCGACGCGACGACCGCGCTGTCGGCGCCCCGCCCCCCGACCTCCGCTGAACCGAGGAGAAGACGCATGACCCAGACCCCGTCCGTGGTGGTGCTCTCCGGCGGCATCTCGCACGAGCGCGACGTGTCCCTCCGATCGGGACGGCGGGTGGTCGACGCGCTCGGGCGACTCGGCTGGCGCGTGACCACCGCGGAGCCCGACGCACGCCTGCTGCCCGCGCTGCTCGAGCGGCGACCCGACGTGGTGTGGCCGGCCCTCCACGGCGCGAGCGGCGAGGACGGGTCGCTCCGCGCCCTGCTCGACGTCTCCGGCCTCACCTACATCGGCAGCCGCGGGGCCGCCGCACGGCTGGCGTGGGACAAGCCGACGGCGAAGCGGCTGGTGACGAGCGCGGGCGGCGACACCCCGGCCTCGGTGACCCTCACCAGGGAGGTGTTCCGCGAGATCGGTGCGAGGAGCGCGATCGACACCATCCTCGGTTCGATGTCGGAGACGCTGGTCGTCAAGCCGGCTCGGGGCGGCTCGGCGCAGGGCGTGACCGTGGTGGAGGCCGCCGACCAGCTGCCGCGGGCGCTGATGGACGCGTTCACCTACGCGGACGAGGCGCTGATCGAGCAGCGGATCGTCGGCACCGAGATCGCCGTGGGCGTGCTCGACGGGGACGACGGCCCGGAGGCGCTGCC
The DNA here is from genome assembly GCF_051956055.1 of Amnibacterium sp. Taxonomy (NCBI): domain Bacteria; kingdom Bacillati; phylum Actinomycetota; class Actinomycetes; order Micrococcales; family Microbacteriaceae; genus Amnibacterium; species Amnibacterium sp. The sequence goes on along the minus strand of NZ_JBQCGC010000039.1, from coordinate 482 downwards.
TGCGGTCGAGATCGTGCCGAGGAGCGGCTTCTACGGCTTCGAGGAGCGCTACACGGCGGGCGAGACCCGGTTCTACACCCCGGCGCGGCTCGACCCCGCCGTCTCGGCGGTGGCCGGCAACCTCGCGGTGCTCGCGCACCAGGCCATGGGGCTGCGCCATCTGTCGCGGGCGGACATCATCGTGGACGCCGAGGGACGACCGTGGTTCCTCGAGTCGAACGTGATGCCGGGGCTGACGGAGACGAGCCTCCTGCCGCAGGCGCTGCTCTCGACGGGCCGGGACCTGTCGCAGGCGTACGCCGCGATCACGCAGCGGGCCCTCGCCGGCGACTGACCCTTCGTGGGGGGGGGGGGTTGGGCGGCCCGGCCGGGCAGTCGAAGAAAGAGCTCAGGGGGTGGGGCGGGGGGGGGGCGCCCGCGGGGGGGGGGGGCGGTGCGGGCGCCGCGCCCCCCCCCACCCCCACACAGCCCCCCCGGACGCG
>NZ_JBQCGC010000038.1:0-8504 GCF_051956055.1 Amnibacterium sp. | reverse complement strand
TTGCTCACTCCCTCCGGGAAGTCGAAGCCGCCGCGGGGGGGGCCGGGGGCGCCCCCGGCGCCCCCGGGGGGGGACATAAGGCGACCCCCCCCGGGGGATCCCCCCCCGGCGGCGCCGGATTGGGCGGGGGGGCGCCCGGGGGGGTTACCCCGGGGGGGGTGCGGGCATGTAGCCCGCCGGGGGGGGACGGGGGGGCCCCCCTTCCCCCGTGGGCGGCTTCGACTTCCCGGAGGGAGTGAGCAATGGCCACCACGACGAGCGCGACGACGCTGAGCTCCGCGTCGCTGTCCGGCCTCGGCCTGAGCGGGCTCTCCAGCGGCCTCGACACCTCCGGCATTATCAGCAAGCTGATGGCGATCGAGGCGGCGCCGCAGACGCAGCTCCAGTCGCAGCTCACCACACTCCAGACGCACACCAGCTCGCTGCAGTCGCTCAACACCGCGATCGCCGGGCTCGGCTCCACCGCGCAGGCGGCACTCGCCGCGAACGCCCTGAGCTCCTTCACCGCGACCAGCAGCTCCAGCGCGGTGGCGGCGACCGCCTCGTCGACCGCGACCGCAGGCACCGTCTCGTTCACGGTCGACGCCCTCGCGTCCTCGCAGGTCTCCGTGACCGCCGCGATGTCGACCTGGCCGGACACCTCCTCCTCAACGCCCAGCATCACGCTGCAGATCGGCAGCGGCTCGACCGCGACGACGAAGACCGTGACCGCGAACTCCGGCTCGCTCGACGACGTCGTGAGCGCGATCAACGGATCCGGGACCGGCGTGACGGCGGCGAAGGTGCCGTCGGGCACCGACTCGAGCGGCAACCAGCTGTTCCGGCTGCAGCTGACCGGGCCCACCGGTGCGGCGAACACGTTCTCGGTCTTCGAGGGCTCGACCACCTCGGGCACGCAGCTCCCCGTGACGAACGTCGCCACCGCGCAGGACGCCTCGGTGACCCTCTACGGCGGCACGAGCGTGCAGCAGACCGTCACCTCGCCGACCAACACGTTCTCGGACCTCATGCCCGGCGTCGCGATCGCGGTCTCCGCCACCTCGAGCACCGCGGTCAGCGTGAACGTGGCGAGCGACCCGACGGCCGCGACGACGTCGGCGCAAGCGCTGACCGCCGGCCTCATCTCGGTGTTCTCCGGCATCGCCTCGGCGACGGCGATCACCACGTCCTCGAGCACCTCCGGCGGCACGAGCAGCACCGCGACCAGCGGTGGCGTGCTGACGGGCGACCCGCTCGTGCGCACCGTCAACGACGCGCTGCTCTCCGCCGCGACCGATCCGGTGAACGGCAAGTCGCCGTCGTCGATCGGCATCGCGATCACGAAGACCGGCACGATCACGTTCGATCAGGCCGCCTTCACGACCGCGATGAAGACGGACCCGGCAGGCACGACCGCGATGTACCAGGCGATCGCCCAGCGCGTCTCCGATGCGGCGAGCGCGGCGTCCGACCCGTACACCGGCGCGCTCAGCGCGCAGATCACGTCCGAGACGGGGCAGCAGTCGTCGCTCAGCACGCAGATCAGCGACTGGAGCACGAAGCTCGCGACGATCCAGAACCAGTACGAGACGCAGTTCAACGCCATGGAGGTCGCGCTGAACAACCTGTCCGCGCAGGCCTCCTACCTGACGGGCCAGCTCGGCGGGCTCACCACCAACTACCAGATGACGTCGACCGGCTCAGGCCACTGACGCCGGACCAGCAGACTGCGGAACCCACCATGCCTCCCTCGAACCTCGCCGCCGCGCGCTCGCTCTACAACCGGGACTCGGTGCTCAGCGCCTCCCCGGCCAAGCTGCTCGTCATGCTCTACGACCGCCTGCTGCTCGACCTCACGCGGGCGGAGACGGCCCAGCTCGGCGAGGACTGGCCGCTCGCGTCCGCGCAGCTGATGCACGCGCAGGAGATCGTGACGGAGCTCGTGAGCTCCCTGCGACCGGAGGTGTGGGACGGCGGCCCGGGGCTGCTCGCGGTCTACAACTACGTGCTCACCGCGATGGCGCACGCGAACACGCAGCGGGACGTCGAGAAGACCCGCGAGTGCATCAGGCTGCTCGAACCGCTGCGGCAGGCGTGGCACGAGGCGGCGCTCAAGGTCTCGATGCACGAGGCGGCGCTGCGGAGGGACGCGGTTGGCTGAGTCGCTGCCGGAGCACACGCCGGCGGAGCCGTGGGACCCGTGGGCGCCCGTGCTGGACGACCTCGAGCACCGCGTGGAGGCCGCCGAGTCGGGCGACCTCGCCGCACTCGAGAGCTGGGAGCCTCCCGCCGTGCAGCCGCGGCCGATGACCGCGGAGGACCAGCAGCGCGCCTCCGGGATCCTCGCGCGCCAGCGCGCCCTGATGTCGCGGATGCGCGAGGAGCAGACCGCGATCGCGGCCTCCATGCGCGCGATGCGCCGCCCGCAGTACAAGCCGGCGACGGCGCCTCCGGTCTACATCGACCGCATCGGCTGAGCCGGACGCCTCGAGACCATCCTGGGTGACACGCCCCTGAACGGGGGGTGCGTTGCTTCCACGTCTGGTTGAAGGTTCCGCTTAGCGTCATCGAATCGAGCACGGATCGCTCGATGGTTTCGAGGCCACGGATCGGCCGCCCCTCCTCTCAGCAAGGACGGATGCCGCCGTGTTCGATTCGGTCACCATCAACGCGCTCTCGAGCGCGCTGGACGGGCTGGCCCTTCGGCAGCAGACGATCGCCCAGAACATCGCGAACGTCAACACGCCGAACTACCACGCCAAGGTCGTCTCCTTCGAGGGCGCGCTCGCCGCCTCCGTCGCCGCGGGGAGCGGCATCGCCGGCGCGACGACGACCGTGTCGACCGCGCCGTCGCAGCAGAACGGCAACAACGTCAGCATCGACTCGGAGACGCTCAACAACATCGAGACGGTGCTCCGCTACCAGTTCGCGAGCCAGGCGATCGGCGCCGACTTCACCGCCACCGAGTCCGCGATGAAGACCAACTGATGGACGCGATCGGCATCGCCGCGACGGCGCTCAACACGCATCAGGCCTGGCTCAACGCCATCTCGGACAACATCGCGAACATCAACACGGCTAAGTCCGCCTCCGGGAGCGCGTTCCAGGCCGAGTACCTGCAGCTCCAGGAGAAGCCCGGCGACGAGGGCGTCGCCGTGGCCGGCGTCACGCGCGGCAGCGCCGCCGGCCGGCTCACCTACGACCCGACGAACGCCGCCGCGGACAAGAGCGGCTACGTCCGGCTGCCCGACATCGACCTCGGGGAGCAGATGTCGACGCTGATCATGGCGCAGCGCGGCTACCAGGCGAACGCCGCGGTCGTCGACCGCGCTCGGTCCATCTACGAGGCGGCCCTGCAGATCGGGAAGGCCTGATGACCACGCCGATCTCGCCCCTCTCCGGAGCCGGAGGCCTCTCCGGCCTCACGGGACTCACCTCGACCCCCGCCACGACCGACGCCACCGGCACGACCGGGTCCGGGTTCGCCTCCGTGCTCGGCGGCGTCGTCGACAACCTCTCCGGTCTGCAGAACACCGCGAACACGCTCGCGGTGAAGGCCGTGACCGGTGACCTCACCGACATCCACCAGGCGACCCTCGCGGCGACCCGCGCCCAGGTGACCATGGACCTCGTCTCCGCCGTGCGCAACAAGGGCGTCGACGCGTTCAACTCGATCATGAACATGCAGGCATGAAGCAGCTGAACGGCGCAGGCACGCGCCTCCTCGAGGCCGTCAAGCAGTTCACGGTCGCCCAGCGCACGATCGCGCTGATCGGCGTCGCGGTGCTCGTGCTCGGCGGCGTGGCGCTCGCGAACTGGCTGGGCCAGCCGAGCTACCAGACCCTGTACGCGAACATCTCCGCGGCCGACGCGTCCGCGGTCACCGCGCAGCTGACGAAGGACAAGGTCGACTACCAGCTGGCCGACGGCGGCGCGACCATCCTCGTGCCGGCGGCGAACGTGGACGCCGAGCGGATCGCGACCGCGAGCATGCTGTCCTCCGGCGCGGGCGGCTACTCGCTGCTCGACAACATGGGCGTCACCGCCAGCGAGTTCCAGCAGAACGTCACCTACAAGCGCGCCATCGAGGGCGAGCTGGCGAAGACGATCGAGTCGATCAACGGCGTCGCGGCCGCGTCGGTGCAGCTCGCGATCCCGCAGCAGACCGTCTTCACCTCGAACCAGCAGAACCCGACCGCGTCCGTGTTCGTGAACGTGTCCAGCCCGCTGACCTCGGACCAGGTGAACGCGATCGTGCACCTGGTCGCCGCCGCCTACCCGGGCCTCACGACCGACAACGTCTCGGTCGTCGACCAGAAGGGCGACACGCTCTCCTCGGTCGGCGGCGGGACCGGAGGCAGCGCCTCCGACGCCGCGGCGTCCTACGAGTCCACGACGAAGAACGCCGTACAGACGATGCTGGACAAGGTGCTCGGCCCGGGCAACGCGGTCGTCACGGTCGCCGCCGACGTCTCCAACTCGAGCGGCACGAAGTCGAGCGAGACCTACGCGACCGGCACCCAGGCGCCTGCGCTCTCGCAGTCGTCGAACAGCGTGAAGGCGACAGGCACGGGCGGCGCGCTCGCGAGCGGTGTGGCCGGCGTCGACACGACGAACCTGCTCGGCACCACCGGCACCGGAAGCGCGAACGGGACCTTCACCCAGACGCAGGCGGCGAAGGACAACGCGCTCGACAAGACGACGACCACGCAGACGATCGTGCCGGGCACGCTCACCCGCCAGTCGATCGCCGTCGCCGTGAACGCGAGCGTGGCGGGCCGGATCTCGACCTCGGCGCTGCAGCAGATGGTGTCGACCGCCGCGGGCGTCAACGCCACCCGGGGCGACACCGTGTCCGTCACGTCGGTCGCCTTCTCGACCGCGGCGGCGAAGTCCGCGGCGGCGGCGCTCGCGCAGTCGCAGGCCGCGCAGAGCCAGAGCCAGATGACGTCGATCATCACGACCGCCATCCAGGTCGTGGGCGGCCTGGTGGTCCTCGTGCTGCTGATGGGGCTGATCCGGAAGCTCTTCAAGCGCCCGACGCCGACGCTCGACGGCGGCCCGGTCGCGGGCGCGCCGCTCGGCGAGGACGGGATGTTCGGCGGCGTGCCCGCGACCGCGATCGGCGGGTTCTCGCCCGCCGGCGCGCTCGGAGCGGCGGGCCCGGGAGGCCTGTAGACCGCGGCGCTCTCCGCCGGAGGCGGCGGCGAGTTCGCGCAGCTGCAGGCCGACGTCGACGCGCTCGCCGGCTCCGACCCGGCGCAGACCGCCGAGTACCTCCGGGTGCTGATGGGTGACCGGGCCGAAGTATGACCCTGGAGACGCTGGACGTCCCCGAGCTGACCGGGACGCAGAAGGCCGCGCTGGTGCTCATGAACATGAGCACCGAGCGCGCTTCCGCCGTCCTGCGCACCCTCAGCCTCGAGGAGCAGGAGCAGATCACCGAGGAGATGGCGCGCATGCGCCAGGTCTCCGGCGCGGACGCGGAGCGGGCGATCGAGGCGTTCCGCGAGGTCGCCGCGCAGGTGAACGCCCCGGAGGCGCGCACCGGTCACGCGATCGCGACCGAGCTGATCGAGGCGTCGTTCGAGGGCGAGCGCGCGGCCGACCTGCTCGAGCGCATCTCGGCGCCGGAGGCGAGCGCCTCCTTCGCGTTCCTCGAGGAGCTCGAGCCCGCTCGCAGCGTCGCGCTGCTCGAGGCCGACACCGCCGAGACGGTCGCATTCGTGCTCCTCCAGCTCGGCCCGGACCTCGCGGCGAAGGTGCTCATGCTCCACGACGCCGACCGGCGGGTCGACATCGCGCAGGCCATCGCCACGATGGGCTCGCCCGCGCCGGAGGCGGGCAGGATCGTCGCCGACGTGCTCCGCCGCCGCGCCAGGGCCGCCGCGAGCGAGACGGTGTTCGTCGAGGACGACGGGGACGAGGACGGGCCTGCGCCCCTCCGCGTCCAGCCGCTCGTCGACATCATGAACCACGCCGCGCCCGCGGACGAGGGCGCGCTGCTCGACGGTCTCCGCGACCGCGACGGCCACCTCGCCGACGAGGTGCGCGCCAAGCTGCTGTCCTTCGAGGACCTCGTCCGACTGCAGGACCGCGACGTCCAGCAGGTGCTCCGCGGCATCGAGCTCGGCACGATCGCGCTCGCCCTGAAGGGTGTGGACCCGGCGATCGCGACCGTCGTCACCTCCAACATGTCCGAGCGCAACCGAGAGGCCCTGGCCGAGGAGGCCGCCGAGCTCGGCCGCGTGAAGAAGAGCCAGGTGGAGGACGCCCGCAACGTGCTGGTCCGCGCGGTGCGCGAACTCGCCGGCACCGCCGGCCTCGAGCTGAAGAAGACGGCACCCGAACCGGGTGCGGCCGATGAGACCGAGCTCCCGGCCGAGGAGGCCGCGGAGGAAGAGGAAGAGTATGTCGACTAACGCCTCGTTCGCGCCCATCGCGTTCCCCGAGATGGGGACCGCCCGCCGCACCGAACCGTCGGCCGCGGCGACCTCGTTCGCCGAGCGACCGGCCGCGATGCCGCGCGTCACCCCCGGCGCCGACTACGACGACATGCGCACCCGGCCCGTCGCCGTGCGCATGACCCCGCTGGCCTACCCGGAGCTCGTCAAGGACGAGACCCCGGAGGTGCGCGAGCGCGCGCGGGTGCAGGGCCACGCCGCCGGCTACGCGGCCGGCCGCAAGGCCGCCACCGAGACGCTCGCCTCCGACCGCGCCCAGCTGCGCGCCGAGGCCGACCGTGCGCTCGGCGAGCAGGTCGAGAACCTCCGGACCGCGCTCGAGGCCGTCGCGCGCGCTGCGGGAGAGCTGAACGCGCAGACGGCGATGTCGCTCGAGGGCACCGAGGAGACGCTGCTGTCCGCCGCGATCGAGATCGCCGGCATGATCCTCGGCCGCGCGATCGCCGAGGACCACGAGGGCGCGGCCGTCGCAGGCCTCCGGCGCGCGCTCGAGGCCGCGGGACCGATGCCGGTCCGGACGGTGCGCATGCACCCCGACGACCTCGAGCTGGTCGCGATGGTCGCGGTCGAGGAACCGGGTCTCCAGCTCGTGGCCGACCGGAACGTGGCCCGTGGCGATGCGATGGTCGACCTGCCGGACGGGATCGTCGACGCGAGCATCGCGAGCGCCGTGGAGCGCGTGCGCCGGGTTCTGCTGGGCGGCGACGAATGAGCGCGGCGCTGAGCGCGGGCCTCGACCGGCTGCGGGAGGCCGCGCGCCCGGAGCGGGTCGGCACCGTCGTCTCCGTCGTGGGGCTCGGCATCACCGTCCGCGGCATCGAGGCCGCGATGGGCGAGATCGTGCAGGTGGGGGAGCAGCGCGCCCGCACCGAGGTGGTCGCGGTCGGGCACGAGGGCCTGACCCTGATGCCCGTCGACCGGATCGACTCCCTCCGCGTCGGCGCGCCCGCGCGGGCCACCGGGCGCCGCATGACCGTGCCGACGGGTGCCGGCCTGCTCGGCCGCGTCCTCGACGCCACCGGGCGACCGATCGACGGCCGCGGCCCGCTCGCCTTCGACGCGCGGGTGCCGGTCGACGCCGAGGCGCCGTCCGCGATGGAGCGCGCCCGCATCGACACCCCCGTCGCCATGGGGGTGCGGGTGCTCGACACGCTCACGACCGTCGGGCGCGGGCAGCGGATCGGCCTCTTCGCGGGCTCCGGCGTCGGCAAGTCGTCGCTGCTGTCGATGATCGCCAGGGGCACCGACGCCGAGGTCAACGTGATCGCCCTGATCGGCGAGCGCGGCCGCGAGGTGCGCGAGTTCCTCGAGGACGATCTGGGGGAGGAGGGGCTCGCCCGGTCGGTCGTCGTCGTCTCGACCGCCGACCAGCCCGCCCTGACCCGGGCACGCGCCGCGTTCACTGCGACGCGCATCGCGGAGTCCTTCCGCGACCAGGGCGCGCACGCGCTGCTGATGATGGACTCCCTCACCCGCGTCGCGATGGCCCAGCGGGAGATCGGGCTCGCGGCCGGGGAGCCGCCGGCCACCCGGGGCTACCCGCCGAGCGTGTTCGGGCTGCTCGCCCGCCTGCTCGAGCGTGCCGGCACCGGGCAGGTCGGCTCGGTCACCGGGGTGTACACGGTGCTCGTCGACGGCGACGACCACAACGAGCCGATCGCGGACACGGCCCGCTCGATCCTCGACGGCCACGTCGTGCTCGACCGCCGGCTCGCGACCGCCGGCCACTTCCCGTCCATCGACGTGCTCGGCTCCGTCTCCCGGGTCGCCTCCCGGGTCACCTCCCGCGAGCAGCGCGCGGTCGCGACCGCGCTGCGCAGCGCGATGGCGGCGAAGCGGAACGTGCAGGACCTCCTCGACGTGGGTGCCTACGCGGCGGGCTCCAACCCCCGCGTGGATGCGGCGGTGGCGCATCAGGCCGAGATCGAGCGGTTCCTGCAGCAGGACATGGACGACGTGACCCCCGCCGATGAGGCGTGGCAGCGGCTCGCGGAGCTGGTGCAGAGGATGGGCATCGAGTAATGGCGGTGTTCGGTCTGGCCGGTCTGCTGCGGATCCGGC